>CAZDFM010000162.1:0-4265 GCA_964504465.1 uncultured Pseudobdellovibrionaceae bacterium
TACTAAGACGATTCGTGTCGGTTCAGGCGGAATTATGCTGCCAAATCATTCGCCGCTTATTGTAGCCGAACAGTTTGGAACTCTTGCGACCCTTTATCCAAACCGTATCGATCTGGGTTTGGGTCGCGCGCCAGGCTCGGACCAAACTACAATGCGAGCCATTCGGGGCGACTCTGCAAATTTGCATACTGATTTTGGAGAACTCATTGAAATGCTGATGTTTTACTTTTCTCCAGCAGAACCGGGTCAGAGGTTAAAAGCTATTCCGGGGGCAGGGATTGAAGTTCCCATTTGGATTTTAGGTTCTAGTCTTTACAGCGCGCAGTTAGCTGCGCGTCTTGGAAGGCCATATGCTTTTGCAGGTCACTTTGCACCTCGAGAGATGCTTTCAGCCTTTCATGTTTATCGTACACAGTTTAAGCCGTCTGAATATTTAGATAAACCACACACGATGGTCGGTGTTCCAGTCGTTGCAGCCGAAACCCAATCGCATGCTGAATATTTGGCAACCACGCTTTATCAAACTTATCTGGGCTTGATCCGCCACAAACTCGCTCCAGCAAAGCCGCCTGTTAAAAATATGGAAGAGCTTTGGCAAACGCATGAGAAGGTCGCCGTTGAATCTATGACTAGCACGCTCATTGTGGGAGACCGCAATCAAGTTCAAAAAGGCCTCGAAAATCTGTTTGAACAAACGGGCGCCGATGAGCTCATTATAACCTCAGACGTGTTTGATCAAAATGAGCGCTTAAAATCGTATGAAATCATTGCTGAAGTGGTAGGCATTAAAAAATAGGCTGTTGCCATTGCGGCCGTCTCTCGCCATGATACGCGAATGGATTTACATTTTTTATTCGTCGAAACTTCAGCGCAATTGGTTACTTTAAGCTCGCTCATCATCCGTCTTTTTATTGGCGTATGTTTTGTCATTCATGGAATGGGGAAACTGGGCTTGGTAGGTACTGGCAATATGGCGGGCTTTGAAGGGTGGCTTAAAAGCTTAGGAATACCTTTTCCAAAGATTCAAGCCCGCATGGCCATGCTTTCAGAAATTGTGGGCGGAGTTTTAATAACCGTCGGTCTTTTCACTCGAGTGGGAGCCGCAATTTGTCTTATTACGATGATTGTGGCTGGACTCATTGGTCATAAAGGCGGCGGTTATCTAATCACCAACAATCCGCCGGGTAACGAATATACAATTAATCTCGCCGCTATTTTAGTAGCCCTCATCTTGCTCGGTCCGGGCCTTTATTCAATCGACGCTGTTTTATTTTAACAGCTTATTAACTACAAAGTCTGACATCGAGTTCAATGTCACCCGAGAGGCTTTCGACTAATACGTCAGAAGTCCCTTTTGGAATGTCGATTTTTTCACCGGCCGAAAAAACGTAATCTCGGGCGTCGCCCACGACAGTTAACCACACCGTGCCTTTGCGGCAGTAAATAGTTTGCTCTTCGCGATTTCTTTTAGAAATGCGTCGAGTGGCACCTTGAGCTAATAAAACTTGAAATGATTTAATGTGATTCATGAGATGATGATATCTACGAAATGAGATTAATGAAATTACGAAAAGGTCTAGTTTGATAAATACGAACCCTGTTCGTTTACCCTATGAGAGTGCCGGTCTGGGTACCTATGTTAACTTAATAATATTAAGTGGCATTATCAAATTGAGAAATCAGATTAATTCGCATGGGCTTGAATAGCATCACCCACTAAATCAGCTTCAGTTTTTGTGGGTTCACAGTTTTCGCACACGCCCGCGGCTTCAAGATAAGATTCCGGAGTTGGGCGGGCCGCAAATTCAGCCGAAGTGGGAGGCTCACTTGATGAAAAAGGGTGAGTACCTTTGATCCAGTACACTTGGTTACACGAATCATCGGGTTGCATATTCGGATCACCCACGAGTTCAAGTTTGGTACAATCAAACGGAACTACTTTAAGCCAGATCTCGTCTTTTCTTCGTCCCTCAAACATATACTGAACTCGTTTTGTTCCCACGACGGCAATGCGCGCGTGTCCACCGAGTTCAGCCATCTTAGTCGTGCCATCTAAGCCCGGCGCATTGTAAAGCTCACCGCGCCCTCTCACCTTAAGCCAGCTGCGTGAGTTAAGCTGAGTTAAAAAATTCACTGGTGCAGGAGCTGGGGGACCAATCAAAGCATTTGCGTCTTGCGGATTAATTTTTGGTCCATTCATTATAACAGGTGAAGACGCCGGAGTTATTTGAGCAGCTGCAGTTTGCGTTGAAGCTCGTGCTTGAGCTTCAAGCTCTTGACGTTTTCTTGCAGCCAAAGCATTAAGCGCAGTTTGAAGATCTGCGGGTGCTGGCTTAATGGCAGGTTGTGGGACTGCGGGAACACTAGGAAAGATAACAGGTGGTGAAGCATCTTCTCGTTTTATGGTTGCCAAACGTTGGGCTTCTCGAGCTGTCGCTTCTTGTAAGAGTTGAAGCTCAGCTGCTTTCTTAGCTTTTTGATCAATGATCGCTTGATGGCTCGGATCAATTTGTGGAAGCCCATCAAGTAAAGTCTGATTGTGAGCTTGTTGTTGCTCAAGCCTGCGGCGCGCAGCTTCGGCCGCTAAGGCGACCTCGAGTGCTTTGATCTCGGCACTTTTTTTAGCTTGTAAATCGAGTAAAGCTTGGTGACTTGCATCGACCGGTGAAACGCTTGCGAGTAAAGCTGCGTTGTGCGCTTTTCGTTCTTCTTCAAGCTTTTTAACTGCACGCTGTAAATCTGGATCAACTTGTTCGAGTCCTTCAAGAAGTGCCTGATTGTGTGCGCGTCGTTTGGCTTCAATTGCACGTTGCATAGGAGGATCGACTTGCGGAAGTCCCTCAAGTAAAGCTTGGTTACGAGCCTTTCTTTCGTCTTCGAGTTTTTTGATAGCGCGTTGAAGATTAGGATCAACCTGAGTTAAACCCTCGAGCAAGGCTTGGTTGTGCGCTTTTCTTTCGCGCTCTTTTAACTGGTCCGCGGCTCGTTGCAGATTGGGATCCACTTGTGGAAGGCCTCTTAGTAGTTCTTCTGTAGTTTTTCTCGGGGGCACAGCGACTGGTTGTGGAGTTGGCGGGTTCACCGGCAATGAGGCGGTGACTTTAGGAGCATCATAAAGTGGAAGTGCAGGCATCGAAGGAGTTTTTACTGCAGACTCGTGAACCCACATTTCTTTGTTCCCATTTGTTGCGCGTATAAATCCATTTTGAATGTCGAGCATTCCGTTTGTGTAAACCGGCTGAATATTATCTGCACCGGTCGTACTTCCAAGTACGTTTGAATTACTTGAACTATCAGGTGTGGCTCGAAGTCTAAAACCTTCTTCGATATCTAAATTTAAACTCGGACCTTGTGAAACCGCAGGTGCCGTTGGAAGTTGTGCATTGGTGACAGGAGCGGGAACAGCATTGGGGCGCGGTCTTGGGAGCGCGACAGCCGTGTTGTTAGTTTGCATTGTACTTCGAACTGCTGGAATTGGAGCGACCCTTGGTGCAATCGGAACTGGACGTGACACGCCTTTTGCTGAGATCCACCCGGTTTCGCCATTTGCGAGTCGAACCTGTCTAAAGGTATCCGTACCATAGCCGCCATCGGCTTTGCGAAATTTTCTAACTACGGGCTCACCAATACAAACTTGAGTGCCCGACAAGCGAGTGGATGTTACTTGGTCAATGTTGTCCCCATGACGAATTCTAAAATCGCTTTCAACTTGGCAGTTGTACTCTGCAGCGCTTGCGATGCCCGAAAAAAGCGTCGTCATCAAAAGTAAGATGTAAATTAATTTTGTAGTCCCCATGCCCGGTAGAAGAGCACAGCGTATGCCGATAAAAATCGCTTTAAGTATATGAATTTATAGGAGTTTTAATGCGAGACATGTAGATACTTTGACAGCCCAACCAAAACTTCTACATATCATAAAAAGACAGCGTTTTAATTTGAGACAACAACAGGAGAAATTAAAACATCCCGCCTAAGATCAGGCCGATTCCCACCATTGAAGCGAGCCAGATCAGAGTGCGTACAACCGGGATTCCAAAAAAGTAAACCGGCACATAAATCACGCGACTAATGAAATACATTTGTGCGCCGAGCACGGTCATTTCGGTGCTGCGGTTGGTGACGAAGACAGCAAGAACCGCGACTGCAAAAATCGGAAAAGTTTCTTTAAAGTTTTGAAGTGCTCGATCGAGGCGAGCGGGTTTGCCTGTTACAGGAGGTAAAGCTTCGTCTCTTGGACCCATATTCCATTTTGGCCCGCGCTTTAA
>CAZDFM010000162.1:4275-6274 GCA_964504465.1 uncultured Pseudobdellovibrionaceae bacterium
GTCACCGCCATTGCAGAAAGAAAAATCTGAACGATTCCAAGAATGGCGCTGAAGATTAGCATTCTCAATTCAGGCGACATAAGGTCCTCCAAAAAAGTTATTCAAAACGGCTGGCGCGAAACGGAGCGGGATCGGTCATCGGAGTCTGACCAAAGATCAGCTCAGAAGCAAGTTTTGCTGAACCCGGTGCACTTTGCAAACCTAAAAGCTGGTGTCCCATACAATAAAACAAGTTCGACAAACGATCCGAGGATCCAATCACAGGAACTCCATCTGGCGTGCAGGGTCTAAGGCCTCGCCAAATTTCGGTTGGTTCGCTTGATCCATCCAAGTGAAGATACTCTTGGGCACCTTTGTAAATTCCATTAAGTCGAGTCGGAGAAATCGAGAAATCTTGATTTACCAATTCTAAAGTTCCGGCCACACGAATTGAGTTGGCGCGTGGAGTGATGGCGATCTTCTTTTCGACAATCATAATTGGTTTTTGTGGTTTATGTGCTCCGGTTTTAATATTCATCGAGTAGCCCTTGCCACCTAAAATCGGAATTCTTGCGCCTAACTGTTTTGCAATTGCAGTTGACCAAGAACCCGCAGCCAATACGACTAGATCTGCTGAGAAATTGCCTTGAGTGGTTTTAATGACTTCGATTTTTTTATTTCGAATTTCAAAATCATAAACTTCAGTTTGTGCCTGACTAATACCACCCAACTTAACGAACTCGTCCATGACGGCTTGAGTGGTAGGGTAAGGCTCGACCTGCGCTTCGTCTGGAAATAAAAAGCCGCCTTTAACGATTGGTTTTAGCGCGGGTTCTAAATGCAAAAGTTCTTCTTTACTTAAAGTGCGGCCGGCAATCCCGCGGGCTTGCATTACATCGTGCTCTGTTTGTGCGTATTTCATTCCGTCGTCTGTTGCGCTCACCAAAAGTAAGCCTCGGTTTTCAAAACCGATTTGTGAAGGCGAACGGGCGGCAAATTCGCGGTAAAAGTTAAGACTGTATTTAGAGATCTCAGTTAACGCGGTGATCGATCTTTCCATGGTCTTTTGGTTCATGGCCATTAGGAAGTGATACATCCACCTGACAAGTGTGGGGCTAAGCTGAGGTTGAATATGCAGGGGGCTTTCAGAGTCTAGGAGCCAACCGATAGATTTTAAAAACATTCCTGGCTGCGGCAATGGCATGGCAAAACAAGGCGTAATCCAGCCGGCATTGGCATAAGAACAACCTGTCCCAATGGAGCCTTTCTCAATTAAAGTTACTTGTCGACCTTGTGCTTGTATCTCACGTGCAACACAAGCTCCGATAATTCCACCGCCGATAACCAAAACGTCTACTTTTTGAAGGCTCATCTCTTTCTCCTGATTAATGAGCTTGAACTTAGGACCAAATGCGTCGCTTGACAAGTACCTAAAGCGCTCCAAGTTAATCCTAAGTCCGAATGTAAATTTCGTGCTGTTATCGGAGGGCCTTTAATGAACAACGTTCCTGTTTTATCTGTTCGAAGTAATGTAATTTTGCCGGGTACGGTGATTTCACTTAGAATTGGTCGAAGCCAGACCATTTCTGCCGTAGAACGCGCTCAAAAAAATGGATCCATGATATTGGCAGTAGCGCAAAAGCACGAGAGTGAAGACGGCTTAGTGCATATTGGTGATATTTATTCTGTTGGAACTCTATCAAAAATTGAAAAAATCAAAGGCAATGCAAAAGACGGTTATCAGATCGTCCTTCGTGGAGTGTCTCGTTATCGCGTGAGTGAATACACCGAAAGCGAAGGCCTAATTTGGGCCGACGGTGACACTTGGAATGACGTCGTTGATGCAGATGAAAATACTATGGATGCTTTGCTCGACAGTTTAAAGCAAATGTCTCTGAAGATTTTAAGTTTGCTTCCAACAAACACTCGGCACCTCGCTGAGATTGTTGAAGGAGTCGAGGATCTTTCTTTTCTGACTTACTTAGCTGCGGCTAACCTTGAAATTGAAACTGCTAAAAAA
>CAZDFM010000163.1:0-5352 GCA_964504465.1 uncultured Pseudobdellovibrionaceae bacterium
TGACAAGTGGAGATGACGGAACTTGTATGAATCTCGCAAAACTAGGGGGCAAAGGTACTATTTCGGTTTGTTCTCATATCATCGGAAAACAAATGCGCGGGATCTTAGCTCGAGTACAAAAAAATGATGCAAGCGCCTTCTCAGAATATGAATCGTATCAAAAATTCATCTCTCAGCTCTACACCGAAGCTAATCCAATTCCTGTAAAGATGGCCCTCTATTTACTTGGAGTAATCAAGACCCCAGACATGAGGCTTCCGTTAATTTCACTCGACGACAAGTTTGTTACGGGTCTCAAAACCTCAATGCGTGAAGCGGGACTTCTCAATGACTAAAGGATCAATAACTAAACGGGAAAAGCCAGCAAGCAAAAACAAAAAAGCCTCAACACTTAATGTGATCATTTCGGGTTCAACAGGGAGAGTGGGTGGAGAGCTCCTCGCAATCTGTAGCGAAAACTCAGCTTTGACTCTTGCTGGTGAAATTAATCATAGTTTAGGTATGCCCAAGAGTTTAAAAGGAGATGTCGTAGTCGACTTTTCGGCCCCTGATGCATTTGATAAACTTCTTAAACTATGTGTGGCCTCAAAAATCCCTTTGGTCAGCGGCACTACGGGTCTTTCGCAAGAACAATTCAAAAAGATGAAAGAAGCTTCTAAACAGATTCCAATCTGCTGGGCTTCAAATATGAGTGTAGGGGTCGCATTTGTAAAAAAGCTGCTCAAGCTTTTTGGAGATTTAGACGGCTTTGATTTTCAGATCGAAGAGATTCATCACCGTCATAAAAAAGATGCCCCCAGTGGGACCGCCATTACCTTACAAGAAGTTTTAAAGAGCGCGGTAAAAGAAAAAGTTCCGGAACCACTTTCGCTTCGCGGAGGCGGAGTTTTTGGTGTTCATAAAGTTTGGGCGTTTTCCGAAGAAGAAGTTATTTCGGTAGAACATCAGGCGTTGAATCGAAGAGTTTTCGCACAGGGTGCTTTAAAGGCCGCAGCTTGGATTAAAAACAAAAAACCAGGTCTTTATAACATGGATGATGTTCTTGGATCCTAAAGCGAGCTCCATTCTAGTTTCGGCAACAGCCTATAGTTCGGATGGACCGAAACTTCTGAGACAAGTGGTGCGTGATATTAAAGAGCGCATGAAGCTCGTGCTCTTGTCTTCGGTTTATAAAGTTAAGGGCACTGCAATTAATCCGAGCCACATCCATGATTTGCGGTCCGTGACGACCTTTGAGGGACTTTCAGTGGTTATGGAGCTCTCAACTGATTCGCCACCTGATGAGGTACTCGAAACCTTGCGAAAGATTGAGCTTTTAAGAAAAAGCGAACTCCTTCATCGAAATATCAGTCTCAATTTACTGTTTTTCGAAGAGATAACTTATATGACCCCCGAACTTACTCTCCCCCACCCTGACTTTCACTTGAGGCCCGAACTAGTTATCCCAGCAGCCGAAATTTGGGGAGAACACCGTCACCCCGTGCTAGGAATCAGCCTCGCGCAGTTGACCCGCAGCTTTCAGAACCGCGAATGGGGCGAGTTTTTTGCTCAAGGGCAGAGCTTACTTGATTTTTAGTGCTGGGCCCCATACAACCTTCTCACATTTGAGAATTGAGAATCGACCACTGTTTTAATCAGGAGTTCCTATGAAATTTTATATCGATAGCGCTGATATCGCCGAAATTCGCGAAGCCAATAAATTGGGTATTTGTGACGGGGTTACAACTAATCCAACCCTAGTTGCGAAAACTGGCAAAAGAAACGCCGACGTCATCAAAGAAATCTGCCAAGAAGTAAAAGGCCTCGTATCTGCTGAGGTTGTGAGTCTTAAAGCTGACGAGATGTACAAAGAAGGTCTAGCGCTTGCGAAAATCGCCGACAACGTGGTCGTGAAAATTCCTATGTGTGTCGACGGTCTCGACGCGGTACGCCGCTTAACTGCTGACGGAATCAAGACCAACGTCACACTTGTTTTCTCTCCACTTCAAGCCCTTTTAGTCGCGAAAGCGGGAGCTACCCTTGTCTCTCCTTTCGTTGGCCGATTAGATGATATTTCGACCAATGGTATGGATTTGATTAGTCAGATGACTACCATATTCACCAACTATGGTTATGACACTGAGATCCTAGTCGCGAGTATTCGCCACCCTGTTCACATTCTAGAGTCTGCTTTAATGGGAGCTGACATAGTCACCGTACCTTTAAAGGTTATCCAAGGCTTGGCTAACCACCCTCTTACAGACAAAGGGATCGCTCAATTCTTGAAAGATGCTGAGAAAGTGCCACAATAGGTCTGTGAATAAGTCTCTTGTTACTCTTTCGATTCTAGCCGTTCTTCAATTTGGCGCAGCGGGCTGCGCCTCTTGGGGATCGGGAGTTCGTATCGAAAATCTTGAAAGACCGCTCAATGAACTGCAGAGAGCGGCTTCTATGTCTCTTCCCCTGGGTCAAAGACGAGTTGATAAGAACGGTTTAGAGTTCTTTTCGCGTTATTTTGTGACCAAAGGCCGGAAGTTTATGCCGGCTGAAACGGCCCCCGTTCGCTACTTTGCACATGTCTATATTCTCGGTGACCGAAGACCCTATGTTATTGAAGTCTTTGTGAAACGCGAGAAAAGAGTATCCCCCAGAGGGGGTGATTATGCGGAGGATGGCACTGACCAAGAGCTAGCCACAGTTGTTCAGCGGCGTATTCAGCAACAGCTCTCCAAACGTCGTGAAGAGGTCAATATCATTGACGATTTTAGGGTGTTCTAACAGACTATTCTAGATGGTGAATAGGCAGAAAAATCAGAAGACCAAATTAGGGATGATTTTTGCGCTCGCAGCTTTTGCGAGTGTAAGCCTTTTCTCATACGACATGGGTGAAGAAGACACGCGTGGAATTCGCACCGAAGCTCTAAGAATTTCTTCTCGAAAAGATTCTCCTGCTTACACGGCCTTTGTATTTTCTGATTTGAAATTCAGCAACGAGACAGTTTTAGATTTAAGCTCTCCAAGCAAAAGTATTGCACTCACTTCGGGCAAAACTTTTAAAATGGATTTGTTATCTGACCCTGCCGCTGTTGTTCCACTCGCTCAAGACAATCGCGGAACTGCACCCGAACTTTTAAAAGGAATGGTTGTTTCAAGTCGCCAAATTTTACCGGTGATTCGAAACGAAGTCGCAGCAGCTCCAGCAAAATATTGGGTAAAAGATCTCAAAACGACTTTGCCTGATGATCAGTCTCGCCGAGTTGCGATGATCGAAGATTGGCTTAAAGGTCAAAGCTGGGCATCAACTGCTCCGACGAAGGCTGAAATCTGGCAACAAAAGATTAAAGAAGTCGCACCCACAGATACGGGACGAACTTTAATTCCCACAAAAGAGGGCGGCCAAATTTACGTTGGTCTTCCGGGTGCAGAAGCCAGAGATGCTTCTGAAAATCAAAATTTACTTAATAAGAGAATCGCATCACTTGCTTCATCAAGTGTCCAGACCTGGAAGCCGGCAACTTTAGACGCCGATCCGAATCTCCGCCCCCTCACGCTGGCTGGATCACTTGAGATGAAGGATGGACTTGCCTTCTTAGGTTCAGATACGACACTTGTTGTGACTCGCAAGATTGGCGATCGCGAAATTGAAAGTGGAACGGTTTGGATTTCAGAAGGGAAGTTCGAAATTTTTGTTAAAGAAGCCAAAGGCTATTTGGTTGCCGAACTCCGGGATAGGAAAGGCCAAACTTTGGGGCGCGGAAGTATGGACTTATTTAAGTTACCGCCGACCGCTCCCCACAAAACACGCCTTGATGGAATTAACTTAAGTCTTCAGCCGGTAACAAAAGGTTCGCAGGTTGCAACGCTATCGGCTCATTCGTTCGGTGGTCGCGATATTCCTTCGAATCAAACTGAAATCTTAAGTGCCGCACATGATTTTAAACTGAAGAAAGCCGACAATCAGCATTTAACAGAAGACTATATAGTGGGCAGCACGACTTTGCTTGAAGCCGTAACTCCTAAAAGTCTTACGACTTTAGAGGTCTCCCAGTTATCTTCGAATTCCGAAATGTACGTTTTCGACGAAAAATATATACAGGCGCTAGTCGAATTAGTTGCGCCGACTGAAGTCGACATGATTTCAGAAAAAGGTTTCATCATGGGTCGAGTGACCGACCAAGGTAAAGCTGTAGCAGGTTCTCAAGTTGAAATTGCCGGAGATTTTCCGGTCTCCCCCATTTATTTTAGCGAACAATTTATTCCAGATCGAAATCTTAAAGCTACCTCATCAAATGGAATGTTTGCTGCGGTTTTAGTTGAGCCGTCTTTATATTCAGTTCGTGCTTCGACTGATGGAGTCTACTTGCCAGCAAAAGTATTGCCCGCAGTTAAGGGACAAGTCACTCAAGCTTTATTTGAGCGAAAAGACGTCGCCTCACTTGCAGTCAATGTGATGCCGTTTCCCGAAACTACAAGTGAGACAAAAAGAGTTAGAGTGAGTATCTTAGGTTCTGAAGAAGACCACGATTTCGAAATTGGATCTCATATCATGCAGTATCATGAAGGCCGGGGAGTTTTTGTTTTAGAAGCTTCAGCCGGTGACTTTGATCCTTTAATTAGAATGGAACTTCCGCACGGAAGTACTTCTGCAAATATTCCTGTCATAAGCCGACATTGGTTAGATGCAATTGCGACAAAGAGAAGACTTAATATTGATCCAGAAGCCGGTAAAATTTTAGGTTTTGGACCAGATGAGAATTACGAAGTGGTGATTGATAAAGGCCAGGGTAGCGAACAAATCGTTTACCTAGATGAAGAGGGCAAGCCACTTTATGAAGGGCTTGGCCGTGCAGGAAGTTCTTTTGTTGTTTATAATTTAAAACCCGGAATGCATACTGTTTCGATTCTAACTAAAAACGGGTCTAAGATCTTCTCGCGAGTTATTGTCGCCGAGTTTGATGTTGTTAACGTCGTAAATTAATCCCAGAAAAGCTAAGCTGAACGTTTACGTTTACCATCAGAAGACGCGCGTTTATCAGGCTTTTTGTCGCTTACACCAATTCTTTCCAAAAGTTTTTGTTCATGCCCAGGTGGTAAGTGGAGAGTAAAGCCACGGCGAAGAGTGATGTTTTTCTTAACAGCTGGGCCCAAATCTTGGTTATAGGCCAGAATTTCTTCAGCAGTTAAATTGAGAGACTTCTTTAAAGTGTTTAGTGTGATGTTTGAAGTCAGAGTGTAGATCTTTCTTTCTAAAAGCTTCTCGCGTTCAATTTCTTGAAACAATACATCGTGGTATTTTTCAGCGTGAAGAGCAGCTAAGAAACAAGTGAAGAAGTTTGAAGAAGCAAACTTGAAGTCACCTTGGTGGTAACGATC
>CAZDFM010000163.1:5362-6208 GCA_964504465.1 uncultured Pseudobdellovibrionaceae bacterium
GATCAATGATTTCTGTAAGGTCACGGCTCTTCGCTTTTTTAATAGCTTTTTGAATGTTGCCGATCCCGTGATTGTACGAAGTCACTGTTAGAGGCCAAGATTTAAGCGATTTGTTGTAGCTCTTAAATAATTTAGCAGCCACCACAGTCGCTTTAAGAGGTGAATTTCTCTCATCTACATGATTGTCGATTTTTAAATAAGCTTTACCAGTGAGAGGCATGATTTGCCAGATACCGCTTGCGCCAACTTTACTAACTGCTTTTTCGTTAAAGCTGCTTTCAACAAAAGGGATTCGAGTTAACTCTGTAGGAACGCCTAACTGTGCAAACTCTTCTTCCATATAAGGAAGGTACCGACCTGAATTTTTAAGACCGTTGACGAAAAAATCTTTTTGTCCAAGTTGAGAACGTAAATTTGCTGCAGCCATTTTATGAACTGCGCGGCGTTTTCCTTTTACTTGCTCTAGAATTTTATAGAGTTCGGCTTCGTCGGCAGGCAATTTTTTATAAGAAGTTCTATTGGCTAATCGCTTTAAGCTTTTTGCGATTTTAGCTCGCTCAGCTTTTACATATTTCTCAGCGCGATCTTTTCTTAACCAATAAGGTCCTTTTCCTGATTCAACCATGGGGCGAATATCGATAATTTTATAAACTATCCAGGGATAACGAACGTGGTGGATCACATGAGTATACGCATCGTGCTTTGTATAGATATCAAACCAAAATTGAGTGCGCTTTTCTAAGCCCGCAGGAACTTTAAAATCATCCGAAATGCGGTTCATTGGGTCTTTTAAAATTTCATCACGAGTAAGGGTGCTGATTTTTTCAAAAGTTGTAGTTGTAGGCG
>CAZDFM010000164.1:0-6161 GCA_964504465.1 uncultured Pseudobdellovibrionaceae bacterium
CTCCTTGTTGATACGGGGATTTTCATAAATTTGTTTAAACAGAGTCGAAATCGAATGCGACATATTTTCTTTAATTTGTGCCCACTCGTTGTTGTCTTGAGGCATTGGGCACCAAGAATTGTTCGAACTTTGCGACATCATCCAGTCGGGCAAGGGGCGTCCAAATGCTACGATTAAGGTCGCATTCTTTTTTTGGTAAGCTTCAAAAACATCTAAAATTTCATTTAAATGCGAAACACTCCCTTTGCTTGCAAAAATCCGGCGCATTTCAATGATTTCACGAAAGTGGTGGAGAGAAGAACGGTCTGTATGCGCTAAGGCCTTCAGCGCATTTTGGAACGAAACGTTTCCCAAGTTAGTGGCAGAAGGTGAGTTATAACCATAGCGATTGATGAGCAGGCTTCCGACAAATAAAGAGTTGAATCCAGCTCCTGTCGAAGTGACATAACTTTCACTCTCAGTTCGACCGTCATTTACAGAGGCTATCGTCGTGTCAGAGCCAAAAAGACCGGTCGAGTGCGAAAATGAAGTATCTAATTTCGTCTTAAAAGCTTCGCCGCAGTTCTGAAAAAAGAACACGAGGATAAAGACGCAAACCGACCCACCAAGAACCTTCATTTTTGCCATTAAACCCCACCAAGTTACGGACTTCTTTAGTGTATCAAAGCCTATAGAATTTCGACCAACTCAAACTGAGAAGTCTCGTTATGAGACGCTCTAGTTATGTTGCCAGGGTTTAGCGAATTGATTAGATTAATCCTATGACCTTTAAAAAATGGCTGAGCGTTTTAATTCTCCAGATCTTCGGTATTCTGTGGGCCATTTGGGTGTTTAGCTCTCCCATTCCAAAACATATTGCAGGCCTCACCGCCGGCGGAGTTTTTCTCTTAGTCGGATTAGTTCCTGTGCTTTTGTTATTGCGAAATCCACATCGCGGGAGATGGGTGATCTTTTGGTCGGCCATTATATTTTTGATTTGCTCGGCCCTTCCCATCTTTGGACTGCGCCTCATTTACTGGGGACAAGAATTTAACACGATTGTGGTGGGAAGCTTACACGCAAGCAAACTGCACGGCTGGTCTCAAAGCTTTTATCTCGCCATGATTATTTCCCACCTATGGGACGGCCTCGCTGTTTTTCTGCTCAAGCACAAAAAATAGGTCTATTGATTTCGATTAGCATCTAAAACGACAAAAGGACCGCGAAGGTCCTTTTGTTTTCTAACTTGTTTAAGCTGAAATTCTACTCGAGTTCGAAAGGCTTTGCAGAGATGGGCTCTGGGCGTTCGAAACGATCGTAAGAATCAGTTCCTAGAGGCAATAAAGCCAATGAACGAGCCTTTTTTACCGCTTTAGCCGCATGTCTTTGTTGGCTCATGCTTAATTTAGAAATACGAGAAGGAATGATTTTTCCACCTTCCATGATGAATCTATAAAGAGTTACAGGGTCTTTATAGTCGAAGTTAAACTCACCAGGATACTCGGGACGGAATTTTGATCTATAAGATTTCTTTAACATTTCAGCACCTTACGTCTTAGATCCAACAAAGGATCGTTCTCTATGGTCCATCACTTTTGCTCGTGATGGGCCCTGTCCACCGATAAACCGAATGCTTACCTTAGGCTGTTGAGGGCAGAGAGACAGAACATATACGATAGAATTCGTTTGCCAACAAGAGCCTTTTTGCCTATAGATTATTTTTCGATTCATAAGTCTATACGCCCCGTTACTGCGGCAGGCCCCAATATGGAGTTTTCAACATGTCTCAATGCGAATTAACCGGAAAAGGTCCTAAGGTTAAAAACTTAGTGTCCCACTCGAATATTAAAACGAAGTCGATTGCTATGCCCAATATTCAGCAAAAAGCGGTTTTTAGTCGCATTCTGAATCGTACGGTTAGCCTTAAGATGGCGACTAGCACGATCCGCACTATGGAACACCGCGGAGGCTTCGACACCTTCCTTTTAAACCAAAGCGACGATGTACTCTCTCGCCGAGCCCTTACTATTAAAGGTAAGTTGCTTAAAAAAATTCGCTCTAAAACTCAGTCAGCAAAGACTCAGTCGGCCAAAGCGCAATCAGCAAAAGCACAATCAGCAAAGCCAGCTGTAAACGCTGAGGCGAAAGCCCCCAAAGCTGCTAAAAAAGCCGCTCCCGCAAAAGCAAAAGCAAAAAAAGGAACTAAATCGTGAAGCTTAAAATTAAAAAAGGCGCGACTGTAGAAGTCGTTGCTGGAGCCGACAAAGGCAAAAAAGGTACTGTTTTAGACGTTAATTCCACCAAAATGCAGATCCGTGTTCAAGGCGTTCGCGTTCAGACTCACTTCGACAAAAAAGAAGGAAAGTTTACACGTGAGGGTTTCTTAGATTACTCTAATGTAAAGTTGGTTGAACAAGCCGCTGCTAAAAAAGCGACTAAAAAGAAAGCCTCTGCCCGTAAGTAAGCCTGACCCGATGTGAGGCCTTGCAAGTTGAGGCCTCCTCCTACCGGAGATTTGATGCGATTAATACTTTTCATCTGTGCTCTCCTGATCTCCGTCCCCTTAGTCTGGGCCGAAGCTGCTATCGAAGAAAGTGAAGCCTTGGTTGTTTGCAAAAACAATCGAACCGTTCGCACGATCCGCGTAAATAATGAAGATGATGGAACCTGCCGCACTGTTTACACCAAACAAGGTGTGGATCGAGTGGTTGGGAACGCAAAGTTTAAAACCAGCTGTCTTCAGTTTTTAAATAACATTAAGTCGAATCTTGAAGGCGCTGCTTGGAGCTGCCGAGAGGTTTCTAAGTCTAAAGTGTCAATCGTTTCGGATTCTGAAGCCAAAAGCGAATGAAGTCTCCACTCCGTATCGCAGTCTGCGAACTGACCTCTACGGATATACCCTCCGAAAACTTAAAACAGATCACAGAACATATTGAGCGCGGGCTAAAAGATAATGCCCAGGTTTTTTTATTTCCCGAGAACTCCCTCTATTTTCGTATAGAAAAAGGGCCGATCGAACATGCGTTTGATTTGAAATCGCCTGAGGTTTTAGCGGTTCAAGAACTGGCGCAAAAACACTCGATTGATGTTTTTTTGGGGTCTGTTGCCTTTAAAGAAAAAGGTCGTGTTTCGAATGCGACGATCTGGCTTTCACCGGGTCGTGAACCGCAACTTGCTTACCGTAAAATGCATTTGTTTGACGTAGATGTTCAGGGTCATAAACCTATTCGTGAATCCGATGAATTTTTAGCCGGAAAAGATTCCGCAATTATAAATCTTCGTGGCTGGAAGATTGGTTTGAGCATTTGCTATGATCTACGCTTTGCGAATCTCTACAGTCGGTACGCAAAAGAAGAAGTCGATCTTATCCTCATACCTTCGGCCTTTATCGTTCCAACTGGCAAAGCACATTGGCATATTCTCAATCGAGCGCGAGCCATTGAATGTCAGTGTTTTATCGTCTCTGCGGCGCAAGGTGGAGTTCATAAAGGTAAAAGGGGAGGCGAGCGCCACACCTACGGGCACAGTCTCGTTGTCGGCCCTTGGGGAGAAATCCTTCAGGAGTCGAAATCCTCACAAGAAACTCTAGTCATGGATTTAGATCCCGGTCTTATTTGGAAGGCCCGAGCCCAAATCCCAATGAAGTCTCACCGCAAGACCCTAGACCCTTGAAATTGAGGGTCTAGAAGCCTCCGATTAGACACTCAAGATGGACATCGGCTCTAAAATCGCCTAATCTTGGGTTGTGAAAAGCTCAGTTCTACTCGCAGTTTTAGTTTGTTTGCCCTTGTCATTGTTGGCTGTCACCGCAAAGGCTGCCGATGCAGGCAAGAGCTTTCAAGAGAAGGCTGCAAAACGGCTTTATCCTGGTGGCAAAGACGAAGAAGATCTTAAGGTGCTCAGCCAAGTTCCTGAGCCCGCACTCAAAGTAGATCGTCAAACAGTTCAAGGTTCAGTCATGAAGTCTATGAGCGGTCAAACTACCGAACCTCGTTCTCCGCAATCTGAAACCTCTTCCGAATCTCAAGACTAAGGATATCCCATGGCTAAATTTTTAGCGCTCACTTCCAAGGGCCTTGGAGAAGTGGTGAAGCATGAACTCGAAGAGCACGGCTTTAAGGCTTTAAAGTCGACTCATTCTTCAGCTGAGTTCGAAGGTTCTTGGGCTGATTGTTACCGCGCGAACTGGTTACTTCGGTCGGCGACCCGAATCGTTTTACCGGTCTTAGATTTTCCGGCTTACGATTACGACGAGCTTTATCACAACATTCTTCGTAAGCACGATTTCACAAAATACATTACTCCTGATCAGACTCTCACAATTGAAGCGGCCACCACAGACCCAGGCTTAAAAGATCAACGAATGGTCGCGATGAAGGCAAAGGATGCCATCGTCGATCAGTTCTGGAAGAAATTTGACCGTAGACCGAATGTCGACAACGAAGATCCAGATCTAAAAGTTTTAGTTCGCATCACTCGAAGCAAAGTTTCGGTTTCTATCGATACTACAGGTAGACCCTTAAGTTTTAGAGGTTACCGCGAAGAGCAGGGTGAAGCTCCGTTGAGAGAACACTTAGCGGCAGCTTTAGTGAAAATGGCGAATTGGGATCCTGAACTTCCTTTAGTTGATCCTATGTGCGGTGCGGGGACTTTGTTAATTGAAGCAGCGCTTTGGCATGTGCGAAATTCTCCGCAAAAACAAAATAGATATTTTGCGTATCAAAGCCTGAGCAACTTTCAAAAGCCTGTTTATGAAAAAGTGAAAGCCGAAGTATTTCAAAACGAGCCCACTAATATTCCTGAACTCAAACTCTATGGATACGATAAAAATCCCGGAGTGCTTGAGATTGCCCGCAGAAATGCTCAGCGAGCAGGAGTTGAAGAATTCATCCAATTTAAACATCGTGGAATAAATGATCTCGTGGCTCCGGGACCTAAAGGGATGATTATGACTAATCCTCCTTACGGCGAACGGCTCGATGATATCGAACGAGTCAAAGATCTTTATCTCGATATGGGTTATGCATTTAAAAAGGGCGCCCCGGGTTGGGATGTATGGATTCTTTCAGGAGAAGCTGAACTCACTCAGAATCTAAAAATGAAGGCGGCACAAAAATATCCCGTAATGAACGGGCCCATTGAGTGTCGCTGGGTACATTATAAAATTCTTCCGCCCCGGCCCCCAAGAGTAGAGGAGCAGGGCGAAGAAACTGACTAAACCGGTTTAAAATTCGCTAAGTAAGCCGCAGTTCCAGCGATAAGAATTAAGAAAACCCAAACTGGTCCTGCATATTTTGGAAAGCGCGGGATGAAGGCTACGATAAAGCCGAGAGTTACCCAAATTGCCACTTTTCCCCAGATCCAAAGGGGCCAAGAATTTTGCATCATTCCAAGTCGCGCCATCAAGCCAAAGCCTGCAACTAGCGCAATCACCACTCCCAAACCATGAGTGATCAAAATCCATTTTCGCTGAGGAAATTTGCGAGCGCCGCCCGCCATTACGTGTAGAGTTAGAGCGCCAAGAGAAATGAAAACTCCAATAATGCTCATCAAATGTAGGACTTTATAAAAACCGTAACTCATAACATCTCCTGTATTTTTGGACCGGCATTTGGCCAAGTCTTAGGCCGATTTTTCTTTTTTCGGCTGTTTAGTTTTATACGCATTGGCTACGGGATAGGAGAGTTTCAATTGATAGGCAAGAAGCAAAGCGTTCTAACGTCCTGTATTTACTATTGTACAACCGCAGCTAAATCAACTCGTGGAAAGAGCGGATCGGCTTTGCTGATGGCGGTTCCCTCGGGGATCCCGCTCCAGGTTTTAGCCTGAGCAAAGCTACGGTCCGTGACCGACAGCTGACTTAATAAGTTAGCCATTTTGCTTGGCATAATGGGTTGAAGTAAAAGGGCCGCAATTCTGAGAGTTTCAAGTGCCGTGTGTAGCACTTCGCCTGCAGTCTTGAGATCTTCTTTTGCGGTCTTCCAAGGAGCGTTCACTTCGAGAAACTTATTGGCCTCGTTAAGAAGGCGGATAATGGCCTCTGCGGCATGGCTTGGTTCTAACTTTTCGATATAGCTCTCAACATCTGCACAGGTTTTTTCACTGAGTTCGCGAAGCTCTTTCGATAAGCCCAAGTTTTTGTTGCCTGGGGCTTTGCCGTCGAAATATTTGCCGATCAAATT
>CAZDFM010000165.1:0-6137 GCA_964504465.1 uncultured Pseudobdellovibrionaceae bacterium
CATCGCCCTCAGGTGCTTCGATCTGAGTTTCAATATCAGGCTTGAGCAAAGCGCCGGAGGCTTTCTCTAAGGTGTCGCCGTTGATTTTTAATTTTGAACCTTCAAAAAAATAAAGACTTCTTGAAACGCCCTCTGAGGCTTTTGGTAAACTGACTTTGCCGCCTTTTTTAATTTTAAATAGCCAAATCGCGACTTCACCTTGGGGGTCGCTGGCCCAGCTTTCGGGAGGGGGCTTTAAGGGTGTCACGTTATTGTAATTGCCCGCAATCAGAGTGAGTTCAGCTTTTCCTGAATCGAGCTCAATGCGCGGGATTTTTTCGTTCCAAAACATCGTAAAGTAAGGCTCGGTCATTTTCTTTTTAGCTGGAAGGTTGAGCCAAATTTGAAAAAGTTCGAGCGGGTTTTCTTGGTCCGCCTGAAGAAGCGGAAACATCTCCGAGTGATTAACTCCCCGGCCTGCGGTCAACCACTGCACATCGCCTTCGCCGTATCTACAAGCGGCACCAATTGAGTCCGCGTGATCGATGTAACCTCTTCGAACTATCGTGATCGTTTCAAAACCTCGGTGTGGGTGTGCAGGAAAGCCCGGGATGGGGCTTCCGTGATACATTCTGAAGCCATCTTTGGGAGTAAAATCCTGGCCCATATCGCGGCCTTTAAAATATTTCGAATCTAAACCTAATTCGCCGTTGCTGTTTGGGTATTGATCTAAGTGATGCACACAAAATAAAAAGGGCTCTTGAGTTTTCCACTGAAAGCCGAGTGGAAATTTTTGAATGATCATTTAAGAGCCCTCCGCTTGCGCGTTTTAGGTTTTAAGTTTTGGAAACTTGAGAACGATCTTATCTTTCTCAGGGATCATCTGCATATTGTTTTCGTCGACGTTTTCAGGCAAAGGAAAAGTGCGATTGAAGCTTGATTTAAACATACTGGTTGCGGCGTCGTCCCCGTCACCTGCGGTCTTTTCGGTTGTACCCGTAATCGTGATGTAACCATTTTCGATTTTGGTGTCGATCGAAGTCTCGGTTACATCGTCCACCTTGATGTCGTAATAGACAAAGTCGTCATCTTCGCGTTTTTTGATGTCGTCAACTGTGCCGCCACCAAATTTGCCCGAAAACCAGGAGTCAAAGGGGTTACCTCGAAAATCATTTTGTGCGCCAAAAGTTTGCATACGTTTTTGCATTTGTTCGCGCATTTTTCGCATTTCTTCAAAAGGGTCATTTTGACTAAAGAAGTCGTCATTAAAAAGGTCATCGAAATTCTGGTCGATCCCGCGTTGTCTTTCTAAAATATTATCGTAAACCGCATCGCGGTCGCGGACTGCAGCTCTCTGCACCTGAGGAATATATTTTATTGCCAAAAAAACTAGGACGCCTCCGAGTATCGCACTTGCGATTGAGATTAATGAGGTTTTGACTGGTTTCATGCTCAAACTCCTTTAAAAAAATCATCCTTTCTTATTTTAAAGTGAATGCGGATTGGGACCTGTCAAGTGGTCTGGGTGTTTATAAAAATACAGTAATTTCAAATATTTATGTACTCACTTGACAAATTTTTGAGTGAAAACAATTTGAAATAAAAAAGGGATAATTACATTTATTTGGGATGCCATTGGGAGGAGGCTATGAAACACAAAAACCAAATATACGAAGACATTAAATATATGGATTTCACCGCACTCAAAATACTGCTGTCGGTTCTTGCAATAGTGGTCGCCTGGGTGATGAATGAAGCTAGAATTTCGCCTCTTACAAAAATCACACCGGCCGTAGCTCAAGAGTCGGTCATGAGTCAGATCGCCGCAGTAGAAACCGACACGGATACTGCGATAAAATAACAAGCCATAAATCAGTTTTGAAGCTACTCCTGAAGTGTCCCTTTTTATCCACCACTTAACTTCAGGAGTGATTCATATGCCTAAGAAAATCGCCGTGATCGTAGGAAGCCTTCGAAAAGAATCTTTTAACCGTAAGATGGCTAAGAATTTAATTAAAATTGCGCCCGACTCTTTAACGCTCGAAATCCTCGAGATCGGGCAACTTCAAATGTACAATCAAGATCTTGATCAAAATCCGCCAACTGAGTGGGTCGAGTTTCGAAAAAAGCTTAAAGAATTTCAGGGCGTGATTTTTGTGACGCCTGAATACAATCGCTCAGTACCTGCGGTGTTAAAAAACGCGATCGATGTGGGCTCAAGACCTTATGGGCAAAGCGCTTGGGACGGTAAAGTTGGCGCGGTGATGTCGGTTTCTCCAAGTGCGCTCGGGGGTTTTGGATCAAACCACCATCTTCGACAATCTCTTGTATTTTTAAATATTCCGGTTATGCAGCAGCCCGAAGCTTACATCGGGGGCGCCGACAAGCTGTTCAACGAGCAAGGAGACATTTCAAATGACTCCACTCGCGAATTCGTGGGAAAATTTCTTAAAGCGTTTGCAGAATGGACTAATAAATGTTCATAAAACGATAAGACATTTTTTCAGGAGCCCAGTTAGATGAATCACTTACCACCGATGATTATCGATCTTGCAATGATCTTAGGCGCTGCAGGCGTTGCGACGCTTATTTTCAGTCGCCTTAAGCAGCCGGTGGTTTTGGGGTATTTAATTGCGGGTTTTATCGTAGGGCCTCACTTTACTTTGTTCTCGACTGTTGGTGACACCGAGGGCGTAAAACTTTGGGCCGAGATTGGGGTGATTTTTTTACTTTTTGGTCTGGGCTTAGAGTTCAGTTTTAAAAAGCTCGCTAAAGTGGGCAAAAGTGCCTTTATCTCAGCGACCTTCGAAATTTTAACGATGAGTGCAGCCGGTTATTTATTTGGCCGAGCTCTGGGTTGGACCACGATGGATAGCATCTTCTTAGGCGCGATCCTTTCGATGTCTTCAACTACGATTATCATCAGAGCCTTTGATGAAGCCGGACTTAAAGGTAAAGCCTTTGCGAGCCTCGTGTTTGGAATTCTCATTGTTGAAGATCTCATGGCCATCTTGCTGATGGTGATTCTTGCAGCTATCAGTGTTCCGGGTTCGTTCTCAGGCTCGAACTTGGCCTTTTTGTCGGGCCGACTCGTATTTTTTCTCTTAGTTTGGTTTTTAGTCGGGATATATGTTCTGCCTTCGCTATTGAAACGCGTCAGACAGTATTTAAATAACGAGATCATGCTGATCGTATCAATTGCGCTTTGCTTTATGATGGTGGTGCTTGCAACTAAAGCAAACTTCTCGGCGGCGCTTGGGGCCTTTATCATGGGCTCGATCCTGGCTGAAACCGAAGAGGGAGAACGAATCGAGCACTTGATGCTTTCGGTGAAAGATCTTTTTGCCGCGGTTTTCTTTGTTTCGGTTGGGATGATGATTGATCCAAAAATTCTTCAAGAGCACTTTTGGGTTGTCGTGATGATTACCATATTAACTATTGTCGGTAAGCTCGCGGGTTCTGGTTTTGGTGCGGTTCTTTCTGGACGAAGCCTTAAACATTCGACTCAAGCTGGTATGAGTTTGGCTCAGATTGGTGAATTCTCGTTTATTATCGCAACGCTCGGGGTAAGCCTTAAAGTTGTGAGCGACTTTCTTTACCCGATTATTATTGCGGTCTCAGCGGTCACAACTTTTACAACGCCCTATATGATTCGTTATTCAGAGCCCATGTACAATTGGATCGAACGGCGTTTGCCTCAAAGGTTCTTAGACCGCTTGGGGCAATATGAACGGGCCATGTCTGCTAACGGTAACGAAAATGCACTGACTCTCATTTGGCGCACTTACGGAATGCTGATTGTTGCAAATACGGTTGTGGTGCTCGGTATCGGACTTGCGGCTTCTGAATGGGGGCTTCCATTTTTACTTTCGACTTTTGGTGAAAACGGTTTAGTTCGTTTTATCGCCTGTGTCGCGACTCTTGTGGTGTGCTCACCTTTCTTAGCAGCACTTGTGATGAAGACTCCTAAAAAAGTTCCTCACGAACAGGCCGAAACTATGCTTCGTCTTCGCCGCCTTCAATTTGGTCTTACGATGGTACGAGCAGCGATTGGGTTTGTGCTTCTTGCAACCATCATCGATAGGTTTGCGACTTCGATGGCGTTTCCGCTCGTGGTGTTGATTGCAACGCCAGTCTTGATATTCTTTTTTAGAAAATATATTGCGACCTTTTATTACGCAGTTGAAACTCGCTTCTTAAAAAATCTAAATGCAAAGGAGCTTGCTGAACTCGAGTCTTTAGCCGAGCTTCCGCAACTAGCTCCATGGGATGCAACGCTTGTACAAGTTGACCTTACTTCTGATTCGCAGCTTGCAGGTCTTACACTTGAAGAATCCAAATTTAGAAGTAAAACCGGAGCAACGGTTGCGATGATCGACCGCGGAAGCCGCCGAATTTTTGCACCTACTCGAGCTGAACGAATGCTCCCCGGGGATGAATTATTTTTGATCGGAACCGAAGAACAAATTGCGGCAGCCCGAGAACTGGCTCATCCAAAAGAAGAAATTGTTCACATGCCCCACGACGAGCTCTACACGCTCGAATCCTTTGGAGTGAACGACGGTTCGCCCTACCTGCAAAAATCTATTCGTGAGATTAACTTGGCTGACCAGTTCGGCGCACTCATTGTAGGAATTGAGCGTAGCGGAACACGGATCTTAAATCCTGAGAGCAATGTTGTGCTTGAAGCCGGAGACTTAGTTTGGGTGTTTGGTCATAAAGTAAAGATAAGCGATCTTAAAAAGACCGCTCAAAGTTCTGGCGTTCAGGCTACAAGCACTCTTTGATTTTGTTCTGGCAGATGTAACTAAAGTCCGCTTGCACTTGCGAGCGGGTTCTTTGACCAGACTTTAATAAATCCATATAAAACTTTAAGCCTGCTGAATCTGCGGTGCGGTTAAAAATTGTCTTATAAAGATTGCGCACAAAGAATTCGTCTGACGCTCTGAGATCTTGTCTCATGGCCGCTTCAGAGTAGCCGCTCTTAAGTTTGTTCACCCAGAAAGTAATTCCCGCAGAATCTAGAATGTTTTCGGCAGAAGTTCTGCCTAATACGTCTTTATAGGCTTGTTTTACGATCGCGGTGTAGTCAGGAGTTACAACCGGGCCTGGGGCTGGCGGCTGCTGGTTTGTTGGAGGCTGATTGGTTGCAGGCTTGTTCCACGCACACTCGGTGTTGAGTGCGAGTTTACAGGCGTGCTCGAGATCGGCTTTCACTTGATCTCTTGTCTTTAAACCACTCTTAATTTGATCAGTGTAAAATTTAAGCCCTGGAGTATCGGCCGGTCTTCTTAAGATGCTCTTAAAAAGTCCTCGGATGTAGTACTCATCTGAGTCCAATAAAGACTGCCTAAAAGATTCAACTGTAAAGCCGCTTTGAAGTCTTCCCGCCCAGTACTCGACACCTTGAGCGTCGCCTGCCATTTCGGCGTCGGTTCTTTCAAGAACTTCGCGAAGTGTGTCTTGTGCAAGTTTTATTGCTTGTTCACGTGTGAGTGCAGGGTCTGCCGGAGGATTCACAAAGGTTCCTCTTAGCATTTGGTTGATGAAGTCCTCATCTTTACATCTGTAATTTTTGTGGGGCGAGTAAATCCACTCATTATAACCATAACAAAACTTTCCTGACTTATCGCCAGTGAGCAAAATTCTAAAGGGCATTACGAAACCCACACCTTGTCCCCAAAGGCCTGATACTTTTTTATCAAGATAGCCATGGCGCTCGGTTTGAGATTTTTTGGCAAAATTATGAATGTCATCGTCTGGTTTTGTGTACCAATCAAATTCGGCAAGCACGTTATGTGCTCTGCTTAAAGCGTCTGGATGATAAAGAACTGCTTGGCAGCCTGGGATATCTTTTAAACATTGAGCTGAAACATCCCGGTCGACATAAACTGGGCCAACAATAAAATCAAAGGCCTTTAAGTAATTCTCAGGTTGGTGACCGTTGGGCTGTTGACCAAAGATCATGCTGTGCCCTTTTGCTTTGGCCATATTTCTAAATTCGTGAACTAAGTGTCCTAAGCGGTAATCGGGATCTTGGTATCCGGATTGACCAAATAAAACTTCGCTTACGCCCGCATCAATGGCTTTTTCAATTACGAATCTTAGGTAGCGTACATATTCTGGGTTACTAACGCTTGGAACACAGCTATCAGGTC
>CAZDFM010000166.1:0-6090 GCA_964504465.1 uncultured Pseudobdellovibrionaceae bacterium
GTGGGATGGGTGCTTAGGTAGAGGGACGGTTCGATGAGTTCTAGTTCCATGAGTTGGAGGCCGTTGGATTTTGTTGGGATCATGTCGACTCGGGCGTAGAGCCAGTCGTGGGGGACGTGGGAGAGGATGGATTTTGCGGTTTCGATTTCTTTTTGGCCTACTTCTAAATGGCGAATGTTACCGCCGTGTTCGCTTTGTACGCGGAAGTCGCCTTGTTTTGGGGTTTTGAGTGTGGCGTGTGAAAATTGACCTCTAAAAAACACCAATGAGATTTCGCCTGGATCTAAAACTTCTTTGCAGAAAACTTGTAAAATTACGTCTTCGCCTTTGAGAGCATTAAAAGCGTCGCTTAAGCCTTCTGCTTGTCTATTAGCTTTGATCCAAAAAGTGTTGTGGGCCGACAGACTGACTTGCGGTTTAACAATCCAATCCATACCGCTATTAGCCACGCTCGAAGTGATCAGTTTGCGCAACTGTTCTTCAGACTCAAGACGAAAAAAATAGGACTCGGGGATCGCGACGCCATGTTCACTTAATTCCTTAAGATAGATTTTGCTGGAGTTCCATGCGACTAGTGCGGCGGAATTCATCAACTTCAGACCGCTGGCTTCGATCTCACGTAATGTTTTTAAGAACTCGGACAAGTGGAGGTGGTAGTTCCAGGTCGTGCGGATGATCGCTGCGCGCTGGACGTTAGGCTCGGGTTTAAATTTGCGCCAGTCGATCTCGGTCAGTTCAAAGTCGGGTAGGAAGGGAGCGGCAAGTAGATCGTCACCTATATGTGACATCACCTGTTCGCAACTTAAAAACACCAACTGCGACTGACTCTGCTGTGACAGCTTTGTTTGAGACTTATCGAGCGGCAGAGCAGCATCCTGCGACTTATTTTGAGAATTGTCAGACACAAAATTAACAGGCGAAGAATTCACGGCAGGGTTCCAATCTGGACCTCGAGACCACTTTAATTTGCCGATAAAGAGCCTTGAGGAGTTTTTTATTATGAAATCTTTTGATGCCCGAAAAATTTTGTGGAGTCATTTAAATACTATTAAAAGTGAGTATTTAGCTTCGAAATCTATCACTGAGTTCTTGAAGAATATTCCAATTTTTCAAGGTCTCACTCACTGGCAGCTGAAACGGGTTTCTGAACTTCTTTATCTTCGTGATTACGAAGCCGGAGAATACCTCTTTGAAGTGGGCCAACCTGGTGCCGCGGTATTTTTGATTCACTCTGGAAAAGTTTCAGTTGAAGTCGACGACGGCGAAGGTCACCTCGTCATTTTGGCTGAACTTGAACCCGGATCCTTTATTGGAGAACTGGCCTTACTTGATCAATCACCTCGCTCGGCTTCGGCCCGTGCCCTTGTCCCGACACAGGCTTTTGCACTTCTAAGAAGTGATTTAGAAACTCTCGTCGAACGCGATCCCGCATTAACCGCGATGATGTACCGGGCGCTTGCAATTGTTGTTGGTGACAGGCTTAAAACTACAAACGAACTTTTTAAAATTCAGGATAAAGCGGGATGATCAAAAAACTTCGCGCGATTCCTAATCCAAACGTGCTCAAACAGCGAGTTGCGCGCCGTTGGACTTTTTATGCCCTCATGGGAGCTTTTCTTTTAAGCTTAGGAATTTTTCTCTTTCTCACGCTGAAAACTTTGTTCCTTCCGATAATCTGCGGCGCTGTGCTGGCATATTTATTCCGTCCGATGAAAAACTTTATGCGGGTTCCTTGGATGTCGGATCACCTTAGAATAGTCCTCCTTTTCTCTGCCGTTTTTACTGCTATTTTTTGGGCCTCGCTTGGAGTCAAAAGTCTACTTCCGGGCGAGCTAGGTGTTCTTGAGCTTAAAATCAGAATGCAATACAAGTTCAACGAAAAGCTCGAAGAACTCATGGACGTCAACGCCATCACTGGCGAAGGCAATACGATCTACGAAATGCTGGGTTCAGAAGTTAAACCCGCCGTTAAACACATCAATGAACTTTTAGCGCTGACACCTACAGAGTCGAAAGAGTTTATCAAGTTCGTCAATCACCATGACAAAAGCGAGCGCCCACATCTCCAATACATCATCTACTACAACATCAACGAAAAGTTTCATAAGACTCCGCTAGCCCAACCCACAGACGTGGCAAAACTTGCGGCGCTCGACACCACACGCGCTCCAGCCTCAACCGCCGAAACTAATTCTGAACTTGTAGCAAAACGCAAAGGTGCAGCAGTGGGTGGCCTTCTCAGTGCTTTGTCTACTTGGTTCGTAATGCCCCTGGTGTTTATTTTCTTGATGTTTGATGACGGGCATATTCTGCGCTTTTTATTAAGACTCATTCCTAATCGCTATTTTGAAGTATCCATGATGGTGATTAAAGAGTTCGACGAAGCCGTGGGCCGTTATTTGCGTGGAACTATCTTAGAGTGCGGCTTAGTAGGTCTTACAGTTGCGGTAGGCCTTGTTATAGTGGGAGTGAGTATTCCGGTTGCATTCCTTATTGGCTTTGCTGCAGCTGTTACTAATGTGATTCCGTTTCTTGGACACGTTTTCGCGCTCGGCATAGGGCTCTCGTACGCCTTGATCGCAGAAGACGTAAGCCCATTGCTTCCCTTTATGAGTGCTGATGACCTTTTTGTTGGAGTCATTGTTGTTGTGGGTATTACTCACGTTTTAGACAACGTGATTTTTCAGCCTATCGTATTAGGCAAAGCCGTAAGCCTACATCCATTAGTTGTGATTTTATCAGTAGTAGGTGGCTCGCTTTCATTTGGCTTTGCCGGAATGTTACTCGCAATCCCTGCAATCGTAATTATTAAGACCGTAGTCGAAACTCTATTTAAAGAACTCAAGGCTTACAGAATTATATAAAGCCAATAGAAGCAGCAAAGGACTTACAGCATGAGATGGTTGAGACGAATAAAGATCTATAAAAATCTTCTTCTCGCTATTTTAGTGCTTAATGCTTTTTTGATTGTGACCGGAATTACTTTTGTAGTGCGACATTACCAAGGACAGCGTGCGGCTGAAAAGGCTTATCAAAAGCAGGTTCAAAGTTTAAAAGTTTTAGATCAAGTGAGTTTAAAGTTAGACGAACTCGAAAAAAATAGCACTTGGACCGGTCAAGAGTGGCTTAAACTTGGCGAACTCCAAGCCTACACAAATGCGAGCCTCCCCGAAACTCAACTGGATTTTGGAGCGGCCTTAAAAAACCAAACTCCTGAGCTAGCACCACTTAAACAAAAGATCGTAGAAGAAAAAGCCTTAGCACTCCAAAGCTTAGTTGAAAGTGGCCAAGATCTTGGTGAATACCGGCGCGAAATTGTGATCATTGCAATTCTCTCAATTTTTTTGGGCTTTGTACTTCCGAGCGTCATTCTTTATCTACTTAAAAACCAAGCGGTAAAGTTTCACACGCAAATCGAAAGCCGAGTCGTAGGCACCCTCACTACCTTGCACTCTGAATGGCTAAAACATCAAAACCAAGGAACCAAACAAACCAGCCTGTTCTGGTTAGATGTGGGTCTCTTGACTTTAGCCCAGGTAACTAAGGAGATTGATCATCCAGCTGCTGCCTATGCCTATCAGCTCTCGCAGAAACTCTACCAAGAACTTCAGGTAGGGCCCAAAAATGATATTGAGAACGGTGACCAGGTACCTTAAGCTATTCCGTATGGATAAAACTATAGATAAAAAAACGGTGATGTATGTGGTCGGTGGCGCACTCGTTATTGTGTTAGTCATTGGCTTTTTAAAATTTAATCCTTTCGGACGTAAGCACACACGAATGGTTGGCGACTGTGAAGTGACAGTTGAAGACATCGTAATGGGTGACGATACTATGACCGGAATTTTCAACAACGGCGAAGAGCTGACGGTTGAAAAAGGATATTACGTTTGTAATTCACCAATTCCGGGCGACACCGTTCTTTATCGTTACTCCGAAGCTCGCAACCCGGTTATTAAACGTGTAGTGGCAGTTGAAGGCGATAAGTTTCAAACTGTTAAAGACAGCAAAGGCCGCGGCTGGAACCTAGAAGTCAATGGCGACAAAGTTGAAGCCGGTGACGATGACTATTACTTCGGAAGTCCCAATCCACCCACAATTTCGCTTTACGAAAAAGAACGTAATTTTGTTTTACGTAAAGGCGAAGTCATTGTGTTTTCGGCGGTTCCACCAGGACGAGAAGACAGCGGAGTTTTTGGAATCGTATCGACCGGCGACCTAATCGGCCGCGTAAAGAAGTAAGCTAGATACTCTCGAATTAGTTACCCTCGTAAAGGACACCTTGAAGACCCACACGGGCACGAGGTGTTCCACCATCATCCAACAAAATGGAAGAGCTCACGATACCAATTGAAGAAACGCTTTTGATGGGCCCTGTTGTTCTCACGCCACCACCTGAAGTGATTGAGAACCCTGCTTTTGCTGGTAAGCCTGGGCTAAATACGACTTCGGCTCTTGCTTTAGAAACAGGATTAACAAGGGTAATATTTTTGAAACCCGCAACAGTTGATCTAAGGATACAGATCGATAAACCGTTTGCGTCTGAAGGCGTACATTGACCAAGTAAATTTCCACCGCCACTCACTTTATATACCGGAGTGAATCCTTCGACGGGTTTGCCTTTATTGCGCGTCCAAATTTTAATTGTAGCGGGAGTCACTCCGTCGGCTATGAAGGGCCCGATTGCTTCAAGTGTTGAAGCGCTATAATTGGCAGGGTCTAAATCTTCGACGGCCACATCTAAACTACAGCCTAAAAGACCGAGCGTTGAAACAGTGGTAGCGAGGGTTAAGATCAGCTTCTTCATATATTAATTTATCGGTAATTTGGACTAAGGCCCTTAAGCGATTATTGAGAATCGTGACCCAAGTTGAGACATGTTAAGAACATTCAATAAATTTTGCGTGATGCTCTCAATATTAGCTTTGAGGTGACTCAGAATTAGACGCCGACTGAGCGACTTCCTCTGACACTTTGCCGCAGTCGCAGTCTTTAAAAAACTTCTGCACCTGAGCTTGCGCTTTAATTTTGACATCATTATCGAGATAAAAAGCCACAGTGCTAGCAGCGGCAATCATAATAAGGACATCGTCGGTGTAGCCAACGCCCGGGAGTAAATCAGGAATCGCATCAATAAAACTTAAAAAATACGCGAGCGCACCCAAAATTCGAATGCGTGCCCAGGTCGGAAGCTTTGGATTTTTGAGCGCATAAAAAAGTTGAAAAGCTAAACAAACACCTTTGCAGCCAATGATTCCCGCATAACGTTTTACTTTGCCTTTAAATACATTCTCAGAAAATTCTTTTTTTGTTTCTTCCACGTGCTCATCTTACTTTATTTTGCCATTTTCAGGAGAGTTTTTTTTGAAGCGTTGACAGGGACAAAGATCCGTTCTGAAATGGCTTTGACCGCTAAGGATAGCGAACCAAGGTTCAAGTTAACTGCCACATTGGCCTACAAATGAGGGAATATGAAGTTATTGAGATTAATCACATTTGCATTTGTATTTTGCTACAATCCTGTATCTCACGCGGAACTTTATTTTAGTCCTTCGCTGTTTTACAAGTTCTACGAAGAAGGAACCGCGGGTTCGAAAACCGAAACAACTGAAACCTATTATGACATCCGTTTGGGTTATGGTATGACTTCGGGCCTTTATTTTGGCGGACTTTATTCAGGTATGACCCGCGAAATAAACAACTCCGAATTTACTCGCAGCTCATATGGGGCCGGCATTGGTTACGTCAGTGACGGATGGTTTTTAATGGGTCACTACATTATTAAATCAGAATACGAAGTGGGCTCAAACGCCAAGTATACAGATGGAACAGGCTTTCAAGGCGATCTCGGTTACTGGTTTAAGGCGTTCTCGCAACTTTCAATCGGGCCACAAATCACCTATCGAACTATTGCCTACGATAAACTTAAAGTCGGTTCCGCTTCTGCAGAATCTGATTTTGAAATGAAAGAGTTTTTACCTTACGTTTCTTTGGCGCTGATCTTCTAGAAGTCTTTAAAAGTTCCGATTTTCAAACTCCATCCCGAGTTCATTTCAGACTGAAAGGGCTCGGGATCGGCCGCATGCACAC
>CAZDFM010000167.1:0-6074 GCA_964504465.1 uncultured Pseudobdellovibrionaceae bacterium
ATATTGAGTGCAGCCGTCATTGAAACTGTACCGTCGGTTTTTAAGTAGCCAGAATTTTCGCCGACTGTAATGGTCGCAGAACCGTTCCAATAACGAAGTTGGTTTAAATCACTGTTAAACCAAATTGTGCCGTCACAGTTAGTTCCACAGCCCGTGAGGTAGGCACCAAGGGTGGCTTCGTCTGCGTTATCGTAATCACCGATATCTAAAAAACCGTTTGTTTTAATGTTGCCAGTAAAAGTCGCATTTTGATTTCCATCAATGGTGAGTGCGGCAACTCCGCCTGTGTAAAATCTTAATTGGCTCGAGTTCTCAGGTGATTCGATGCGAGCTCTTTCAGTTGCGCCAGAAAAGAACTGAATCTGACTTGTGCCGCCGCCACCACTTGTCGCATCCATTCTAAAAGTTGGATTAGTTTTTTCAATTTCAATATCTGTAGCTGGTGAAGCTGTGCCGATTCCAATACGGCCTGTCGTTGTAAGATATCCAGATCCTAAATTTTGATTCGCAGTAGTTCCTGTTCGAACATACAAAGAGTCGTGATGATGCAGAGAAGATGCATCGTTACTACTTACTAAGAGTTCTGCATTGGCTTGAGTTAAATTGACCGCACCGTTAACGCGAATAAGGCCGGATGGCGAAATCCCTTGAAGTGTTTGTGCCACTAAAGAATAAGGTTGAGACCCGATCTCCTGATCTGGACTTAGCACCGTCTGAACGCCGCCATCTATTACAGTCACTCGAAGGTTACGAGTTTCACCGTTGGCCGGTGTATAGCCGGGATTCAATGGACAAGTATTGGTTGTACCCGAATCGTTGGTACGAAGCTGTGCGCCAGCATTGGCTAAAATATTTGGCATTGATAAGCCAGGATCGTTCGCAGTTCTTTTTGTGGATCCTACAACGGATCCAACATTGATCGCAAAAACACCGTTCGTGGCTGTTAGATCATAACCCTGATAAAGCTCTTCGTATAATAAACAGGTTCCAGCTTGGTTATAGATCTGAAATTTAAAATCCACAGTGCCAAGTAAAGGACCAGTGCCCGAGGCATTAAAGAGACGGCCCTGGTAGGTAAAGGTCGACGGTACGTCAGCTGCAAACGACAACGACGAGAAAAAGATCAAAAGATGTATCAAAATTAGCGAGTTAACACGTTCCACATATTCTCTTCGGCAAGATGCTTGGGGGAATAAGGGTACCCGTGCCCCATCTACCCGGGCCTACTGCTATTCTTTTATAATTTCAGCACCTTAAAGGAGTTATGAAGATTCATAAATATTCACCGGACCTTAACTTTGATCAAAACTAGACCAATAGGCGCATCGAAATGAGACAAATTTAAAATAAATTTAGTTGATTTATGGACTTAGGAAATAGCTCTTCATCGGAGTAGGCTTGAAGCCCTAAATTTTTTAAGTGCCTCACTAAAGCACCCTTTCCGCGATGTTGAACATAGACTTTTTGCGCACCAGTTTCTTGCACAGTTCTAACTAAATCGTTCCAGTCGGCATGATCTGATAAAGTAAAACCTTTGTCGTAAACACTACCAAAACTTGAGCGGTTTTCAGACATCCAACCCGATGCAAATGCGGTTTTGTAGCGCGATCCTAAAATTCTAGCCTGCGGAGACTTTAAGAAAGCTTGCGGAACTAAAACCAGTTCCCCTCTTAAGTTTTCATCAAACTCTACTTTGCTGAGACAAATGTGAGACGCAAGCTTTACCCCTAAATCGGAGTAACATTTATTTAAAGGTGTTGCCGCCGAATGACAGTAAATAGGTCTGCGAGCAAAAGGTTCAAGTAAACCCAGTACTCTTTGAGCTTTCCCAAGTGAGTAGGCAAAGAGAATGCTGTTGGTTTCTTCTTTTCGGTTTTGCATCCACCAGTCAAAAATATCCTGGCCCACATTGCGAGTTTTGTCCCAAACAAATGAAGGGGTTCCAAAAGTGGCTTCTGTAACAAACACGTCGCAATTTACGACTTCGAAAGCTTCACAGGTTGGGTCTGAATCGCGTTTGTAATCGCCTGACACGACCCAAACTTCTCCGTCGGCTTCGAGCCTCACTTGCGAAGAGCCTAAAATATGTCCGGCTGGATGAAAAGAAAGTTGGACTCCATTAATCTGAAATACTTGCGCGTACGCAAAACACGAGACTTTTATATTTTGCCCTAATCGCGCTTTTAGTAGCGTCTCTCCCCTATCAACACAAAAATAATGAGCGGCCCCTCGCCGCGCATGATCACTATGCGCGTGAGTTATCACGGCACGATCAACTTTACCTTTTGGATCGATATAGAATTGACCTCGTGGTGAATAGAGGCCCTGCTCGGTCATGATCAGCATAGTTTGAGAATACTAGCCACTTTGAGGTGAAAAATCTAGCCAGCTAGACCAATTGTTTATCTTTTCGCCGTAGCTCGCTCGAAGCGCGAATAAAACCAAAAAGAGTAAATATAAGAGATAAAAACCGGAATCAAAATCGCAACGATCGGCATCCACATTTCGGATTTAACTAGCTGCGACAGCAAAAGAGCCACTCCAAAAATAACCAACAGCTTTCCTGCAAAACGGTGGGTAGCGCCCCAGTTCACTTCACTCGCGAGCGTCCAAGGAGTTCTCACTCCGACAAAAAAGTTTCGTTCGGCTTTACTTAGTATATCCCCTAAGACCACCATAAAAAATCCCATACCGATTGCAAAATGAAAAGCAAACTGCGAACCTCCTGCAGGGCTCACCATGGTTCCGACATGCACACCCGAAAGCAACAGACCTAAACTGAAAATGCTACGATAGAGAGCGTGTTCACTTTTCTCCATAGAGAATTTTTGTGGAGAAAGTTTTACGAGTGAAGAGATCCCAAAAATCAAAATTAGAAAAAGCGTGGGCGCAAGCAAAACGGCAAAGTTTTTGGATGAATATTTACTGGGATTTCCTTGAGAATCAAATTGTGTAGGAATTTGATCCGGCAACTTATCATAATAGTGAAAACTTAAAGCAAGCATCGCCGCAAGAATCACAAAGCTTAAGATGTTATCTTTTAAAAATTTCATTTTGCCCCTGAACTACTACGGACTATGTCACCAAATACTTTGGCACTGCCCTTAGGTGTAAGCTTTCGCGTTTTAGGGTCCATAGTAAAGAGTCCAAATCGTTCGCGGTAACCTTGGCACCATTCGAAATTATCTACCAAACACCAAGCAAAATAAGCTTCGACAGGAATGCCTTCTTTTATGCAGTCCTGCATGACTCCAATGTGAGAGCGAAAATATTCTGGTCTCTTCTCATCACCCTTTTCTTGCATTCCGTTTTCGGTAATCCAGATAGGCATCTTGTAACGATCGTGTACGGCTTTAATGGCGTAGCGCATGCCTTCAGGATCGTTGGTGCGCGGACCTGTAATAAGATGAGCCCAGAGCTTGAAGTAGTAATTAAAGCCCATGATATCGGTCTTATCTTTGACCAAATCTAAATGTAAGAAATTGTACACTTGAGATTGTTCCCAAAAAAACGAATTAAAATCTAAAGGGCTCTTCTTCCAGTAAATAATATTCTGTACAGAAATGACTAAATTTTTGGGAGAGGCCTGATGAATCCAATCTGCAGAATCGTTGTAAAACTTTGCCGCTTTCTCCATAAAAGCACGAAAGTTTTTAAAGCTGCCTCTTTGACCTGGAGGAAACAGACCTAATAGATATCCCAGGAACGCATAGGTATTAGGCTCGTTTTGCGGCATCCAGTGAATGACATCTTCACCAAAAGCTTTAAGCACTCGTTTAACATAAAGCTCCCAGTACTTCGGCGCATCCGGATGAAACCACCCATGCAGACTTGGATCTTTTAAGTTTGTAAGCCACGAAGGAAAATTGAAATGCCAAAGACAAACAATCGGCGTGATGCCCTCAGCCTTTAACCGCTTCGCCAAGTTCACGTATTGGCTTAAAGCTTCATCGTTAAACTTGCCAGGCTGCGGTTCGATCCGAGCCCATTCGATTCCAAAGCGATAGTGCGAAAGGTTCAAAGACTTTATGGCTTCGATATCCCGATCTACTTCTGACCAACTGTAGGTAGCCATTCCTCGCGGTTCACGAAGTCTGCCTGCTTGCGCAAAGAGGTCCCAGTCTACTTCAAAGTAGTTTGGATCATTTTTATCCGTGATCGAATCTTCAGACTGGTACGAGGCGCTCGCAATGCCCCAAGCAAATGACTTCATCTTTCGCCTTTATCAATGGTGTTAAGGGGTTAAGATAGTCGAAGTCTCTGGAGTTGTCTACCAAGGCCTTTAGTGGGACGGCTCGGCGCTTGACCGTAAGGCGTGAGATATGTCACGAAGAGAGATGCAAAAAGGCTTTTTGAAGACTCTGCTCTTTATATCTTTTATATTCTTGCTTCTCAGCCCCTTTAAAAGTCAGGCCGAACGCATGAAAGACGATCAAATTCTGCGAGAACAGATTAAGACTCTCACTCAGCTCAATTCTGAAAGTGTGCGACAAGAACTTTCAAATGCTCTGCAAAATAACTTTGCAGACCTTGTTCCTGCTTTTGGTCCGATTAACACTCAAGACTTTAAACTTACTTCGAAACTTGACTGGTATCCTGCAGCCTATGGCTTCACCCGTTTTCAGAAGATCGCAGAGATCGAATGGGGGCACGTCACCATTCAAAACCAGAAAATACTCGTGGTTAAAATCTCTCCGCATCGCCCAAATGGAAAACTTGCTATTTTTTCGCACGGCTATTTAGACCACATGGGTTGCTATTCAAATTTCTTTGAAGAACTTGTGCTTCAAGGAGCGACGGTCATCAGTTATGATTTGCCCGGACACGGCCTGTCTTCTGGAGCTCCGGGCTCGATTGACGACTTTGAAAGCTATGCGCAGGTTTTGGCTCACATAGTTGGAAAATTCAATGTGGGTTTTGAAGAGCTCATCCTGATTGGCTTTAGCACCGGGGCCTCCGCAATTTTAGAAGCGCAGAGATTAAAACTGATTTCACCTAAGGTGAGACGCATTTTTATTTCGCCACTTATTCGGGTCGCGTTTTTCTGGTTAATTGAGCCCGTCTTCAAAGCTGCATATTTCGCTCGTACTTCTTGGAATTGGTCGGTTTTGGATTTTGCGGTCTCACCGCGTAGATGGATCAATTCGAATTCGCACGATGAACTCTTTTTAGAATTTCTGCAAAAAGATGTTCTTTCTCCGCTTACCGTTCCAGGAGTGTGGACAAACGCTTACATTACTTTTGCAGACCGTAATAAAGTTTGGCTAGAGAGTCTTTCCGAATCAGACAAACAAAACTACGGCGACACTCTACTTCTTCAAGGCACGGGCGACCGAGTGGTTGATGGCTCAACCAATATTTCATTTCTTCAGTGGCATTTCCCTAATACGCAGACTGTCTGGTTTGACGGTGGCGGGCACCATTTACTGAACGAAAGTTTGATTTGGGGCGAAGACCTACTCCCCAAAGTTTATGGTTCGATCTCTCAATTTATTCACAAAAACTGAATCTATAAGGCTTTCTACTGACCCGAGCCTCTAAACGGAATGCTAAGGCTGGCTCCTGATACGCCATTGTTGTAAGTTACGGTGATGCTGCCCGAGTATGCGCCGGCTTGAGAAGGTGCAAACCTTGAGCTGATGGTACAAGTGGCGTTCACCGCGAGGTTTGCCGTACAGGTTGTCGCTGTAAAGGCAAAGGGCTCTGAGATTCTAGGCTGAGATGCATTTGTGATATTCACTTGCCCTGTATTTTTTAAAACCACGGTTATATATTTTGAAGTCCCCCGAGGCACGGCTCCAAAGTCGACGCTGTTTCCTGAAGGCACTAGCATGGTTAAAATTCCCATGGCGGTCCGCCCGATCCCCGATAAATTTTTTGTCACATTACCTTGAGAATGAAAAACTGTAAGTTTGCCTGAATGCGAGGCTTGAGTGGTGGGACGATATTCTACGACGACCGTACATGAGGCTGTAGAGGCGAGTGTGGAGCCGCATGTTCCACCTGTTCCTGGAAAGGTTCCGCCTCTAAAACCGAACGGCGCAGGACTTGTACCAGTAAGGCCCGTCGCTGTC
>CAZDFM010000168.1:0-6073 GCA_964504465.1 uncultured Pseudobdellovibrionaceae bacterium
GGAGTATTACCGCTTCAGTTTTTAGACGGCGAAAATGCCCTCTCACTTGGTCTAACCGGCGAAGAAATAATCTCTGTCGAAGGTGTTTCGCAGTTAATGTCCGAGCGCCTTCAGAACTCGCGCGAAGTGACGGTTAAAGCTGTGAGTCCAGATGGAAAAGAAAAGTCATTCCGCGCTATCGTCAGAATCGACACGCCTCAGGAAGTGCTCTATTACCTCAACGGGGGAATCTTACGATTTGTGGTGAGACAAATGATTGGAGCCCCGGGCTCAGAAGAGCGCCTTGTCGGAGGTATCTCGACCACTCAACAGCCGGGCTCAGGAACTGATCCTCAGGATACGGATGTAGAGAAGGCCTCGAAAGATTCGTTTCCAGCCAGCGATCCACCGGCTTATTAGTAGAAGGCCTGCGAGAATCTTTTGGATTTTTGTATATATCTTAAAATATCGGCAGGATTTTAATGCTGCACTTGCGCAAAACTGCGGTTTAAGTACTTTTGGCATTACAAGCTGTGAAGAATGAGACATAGTAAAATTAATGAATGGCAAGGTGCCATTCTAAATAAAAAAGCGAGAGTATATGCAAAAAGGTAAAGTTAAGTTTTTCAATTCCGGCAAAGGCTTCGGATTCATTACACCTGATAATGGTGGCAAAGACGTTTTCGTCCACGCAAATGACACCGGCGGCGCCCAACTCCAAGACGGCGATGCAGTTGAATTCGATGTTGTTGAAGGCAAAAAAGGCCCTCAAGCCAGCAACGTTCGCGTCATTGATTAGTCTTTGAATTTGTCGGGTCGGTGGTTCCACCGACCCGTCTTTAAAGAGCCTGAGAAAAAGGCCCCCTAAGAAAAAATCTTAAGCAAAATTCGAAGTTTCAAGTCTGCCAGAATTTTCTAAGCCTCATTCTACTTCAAATCCGCTACTTCCATACAAATTCTAAATCGCCTGAGCTCATCTAATTTAATTGCGAGTTTAATTCATTTTAAAAAGTGACGTTCACTCGTTCCATGTGAGTGTTTTTTGAATTGTCGCTCGCAATGGCTCGTCCGTGTCCAAGTTCACTGAACTCTTTTTCCATAAAGCCGCTCGTGTTTTCACCGAGTTTACGCAGTCGCGCCAGCACCGTCTTTGCCTCTTTCTTACGATCGTTCTGAATTAAGAGTTTAACGTAATTTTGCGCGACCGTTATTTGAAGCACATCGGATCTTGAACTCAGAATCGCATCATAAACCGCAATCGCTTCATCGATCATTCCGAGACGACCTAAACTTTGAGCATACACATATTGAAGCTTTTCATTTTTTCCGCCCTTTTCACTGTAGGCTTTTAACACAGCGGCAGCTTGTTTAGTTTCGCCAAGCTTATAGTGGAGCTCACCGAGCTCACCAAGTGTTTCAAGTTCAGTCTCGGGACTCATACGGTAGCGCGCCTCTAAACTGTCCGCAACACAGCTCCACTTCAGCCGCTCAGTGCAAATTTGACTTAGAGCTTTAAGATCTTCTGATGAAGAGCCGCCTGAAAACTGTTTTATTTTTAAAGGAATGACTGAAAGCGAGTGTCCGTCCCATTGCACGAGGTGCACAAAACCTGCCACCAAAGTCATCGCGAAAACTGCAACTGACAGTTGAAAACGAGATATCAATTTGGGTTTACTTTCTTTTTTAAACGAATGCAGGTGACCACAATCACACACTGCAATGTTGTCGAGAACTTTCTCGTTTGAGATTTCGTTTCCGCATACCGAACATGTACCAAATTGAATCATCTTAAATCCCCCATTAAAAGCTTTATCCCCGACACCTGTTAAGGCACGAATAATACCAACAGAGGACGCAATTAAAGCCTGAGAGAGCTAAAAAGGCTGCACAGTTCTCAGTCACCGCCTACCTGGTAAACAGGCCCCACGTAGGCAAGTGATACATTTTGAGACATCAAATTAGAATACGAGGCACTGCTTTAAAAATGAGAAACAAACTTCATCTCGAGATGGTCATAGATCATCGTCCAATAGCGATTGGTCGCGAGCCACTCAGGAGAGCCCCCAAGAGGCGCGACCGATGCGTGCCCTGTGTGATCGATACAGGCAAGATAGACATTCTCTGGGGAGCCGCCTTGCTCTTCTAACGCCTGAAAGAATTTGATCGAATGCGCAGGATTCACCCGATCATCGTCGTCGCCTGTAATGACAAGGAACTTCGTTTTGCTTTGTCGAGCCACAAGCTCTACCGGAGAAATTCCAAGAATCGCTTCGAGGTCAGCCGGAACCTGAGGATCACCATAGTCTTGTTTCCAATTTGGAAAATAAGTGGAGTCCAAAGTGTTATAAGCTGAAAGATCCAGCACCCCTGCAACCGGAATCACCAAACCAAATCGGTCCGGAAACAACAAAGCGGTTGCGGCCACTGTAAGTCCACCATTTGAAGTGCCAGTCGAAACGATTCGCGAAGCTTTGGTCCAACCTTCTTTCACCAAGTATTCGGCGGTCGCCGCAAGATCTTCGTAGGTTTTAATTTTCTTTGTAGGACCTTGAGCCGCTCGATGCCATTCGTTGCCGAGTTCAGAGCCCCCTCTTAACCCGGCCGAAATGACGACGCCCCCACTTCGAATGAAGTTCTGCTCCATCGTATCAAGAATGGCTCGCTCCAGAAAGTGAACCCCAAACCCGCCATAAGCTTTTATTAAAACCGGCAAATTGCCATTTTTAATTGTGCCTTGCATTCGTTGGACAACAAGCGGAACACGAGCTCCATCAAATGAAGTTACAAAAAGTATTTCTGAAATAATCTCTTTAGGATTTTGGAGGATCGTCGCGGCGGCCGCAGCAGGAGTTGGTGGTGAAGCCACCATACCGGTCAGCTCCATAAAGTTTTGATGCGAAACTAAAGCCGACTCCTGGCGACCTGTATCGTACAAAAGCCACTGATATTCAAAATTAGAAAGTGCAACGAAAATTGAATCCGATAACCATCCAGCATAGCCGCCTAAGACTTTAAAGGCTTCACCCAAGCGCTGTGTGGTCATGTCATAAAATACGAGATCGTAGTTCGTAATCGCGCCCTCTTGAGAAAGAAGAATCGAAATGTGTTTTGCGCTTGGCGAAAGTGTCGCTGAATAAATTCTAGTGTTAGCACCCCACTCACGCCCCTTAGTCGAAAACAAAACCTCAGCGCGGCCTCCTTTAACCTTAATAAGCCGGTCGCCGCGAAAGCCTCTTCTTTCAATTAACAAATAAGAATCGGCATCGATCCGACCGATGAGTCCTGCTGATCCCTTATTATAAATAGAGGAAAGATATTGCCTGATACCTTCGTGATTCGAACTTCGCCCTAAATAATCATTGAGTTCGATATTGGCTCCACGAACGAGCGATATCCGCTCAGCGCTACTTTGATCGAGATAATTAAATTTTTTAGATAAGGACTCAGAAGAGCTGAGAGTTTGCGCCTCTACGTTCGCGGCCAAACTGGCCAAAAAGATGAAGATTAAAGAGATGCCTTTGAGCCATTGATTTGCCATATTTGGTCCCCCCCCCCGGAGAATCCCAATTGGGATTAGGGGAAGGTAGTGGGGGTCCGCACTTTTAACAAATTATAGTTATCTATGGCTCCCATAAACTGCCCCCTTACCCTGTTCCCAATCGCCGATTATGCTCGAGCGCATACAAAGCAATATGTGCCGCCAACTGATCTTTTTTCTTCGTCGTGCACCAAGTTTTTCTGAATAAACGGTTGATGTGCGCCCTCAGCATCGCACAGGTGTGATTCAGACTGAACAGCGGGTCCCATTTCAACTTCTTCAATTCGCCCTGTCCAGTAATTGCACCTCTGGCTCCCAGGATAGTTTCGTAAGTCGCGTGCGGAAAAAATCTCTTAACATCAGGTGCGTAGTAAGGATTACAGTCTGAACGGATCAGGGCGGTCGGCGAAATCAATGGTTTCATTTCATTAAAGAGTTTTTTCCTGGCTTGGGATCTATGGTCAGCGCGAGGTCCGTACCTTTTTAGAGCGATTCCTGCGAGCCGACCTTTGGCCGCCATTTGGGAAACTTCAAACCCTAAGATGCGCCTGGTTTTGTATTCAACCATCAAGGTTACGGACAAAGGCTTACATTTAGTGTGTTCAAAAGTTTCGAGGTCATCGAATTCCACTTCCACTGAAGGGGCATACTTGCTGTTTAAGGAATAAAGTTTTTCTTTTGCGTTCGAGCTTCCAAAGCGAAATTTTCTCACAATGGTTTTTGGATTCACTTTTAGGATTCTTGCGGCCTCCCTTTGGCTTACTCCGCCGTTTAAGAGCCCGCATACTTTACTATTGAGGTGCCGTTTCTTTTGGCCTTTTAAGGGGCTCGTCGTGGCGGCAGAAAAACTTTTTTGGCATTTGTAACACCAGAGCCTGGTGAGGCGTTGGCCGTCTGATTTTCGGTAATAGCTTCCAATGCGGCGAATGGTCCGAGTGGCGGCCTTTGGATTTCGTTTTTGGAGGCAATATGGGCATATGAGTTTCATGCCTCTTGGGAGAGGCATTTATGAGGCCGAAATTCTCAGCCTTCTATGGGCACAGGCTAGGGGGGCAGTTTTTAGTTGTTCCGTGCGCCGTCGCGGATCCAGTCTTCGATTTGTTTTTGCCTGCTCGCATCCAACCCCTGCCCAATCGGCATTCTTCCGCAGTTCGGCTCCACTGCAGGATCACACTGCAATCGAATTCTTAAGTACATTTGGCTGTTCTCAGGTGAACCTTGTACCAAGATCTTTTTGCTGGCGCTTAGCATGCTCGGAAAGTTTGAAAGATCGTAGCCGCCTTCTTTTTTCACTGTGTTGTGACACTCTAAGCAGTACTGCCTTAGAGCTCCGCCCGGTGACATCAACTGAGAAAAAGACAAGACTAAGTTCACAGGTTTTGGTGCATCGTCGTCTGGAATAGTTAGCGTGTGAGACCTTGTGCTGCCGATTACCCCGCCTTGAACTGAGGTGATATTAAAAACGGCAGTTTCGTTTGGTTCGTCTCGCTCATCATCACACAAAACAACACACAATGATATGGTTAACACTGGTGCTCCACCGATTGGATCAGCCGGCAAAAACGTGAGTGTGGTGGAATTGGTTGGATTTTCAACCGTGCCCATTGTGTAGTCCCAATCAAAATTGTCATAGGGGTTAGCGGCATCGCGATTTGTTCGTCGAACTTTTGCCGTTCCTGATTCCGCTTTAACCGTAACGACTAAAACTTCTCTTGGTGCTTCGCTAAGCGAAACAGTTAACTGTGCGGTCCCTTTTTCGGACGCAGCTGACTGGCTCGCCATTGCAAAGTTGACCGTAGGGCCCATATAAGGTGGCGGTAAAGTGGTGGTTTCGATTTTCCCAAACGACAGAGCAAGTTTGTCACTTGAGCGGTTTAAACCAATCGCAACAAGGGTTCCGGCCGAGAGCAAAGTGTCTGAGTTTTTATATGCATCCGCGGTGATAAAGTTAAATGTGGTTTCACCGGCTACGTAATGCCCGTTAATTTTAATTCTAAGAGACTCAATATGAATGTCGCTGCTTGAGTTCTTAACTCGTGGATTACTGATGTAATAGGCAATCTGTCCAAGAACCTCAACAACTTCTACTCTTACAGAAAAGATCGCCCCTGGAATACTCGGAGCCGAAAGTCCTCCATCGTTAGTAAATTCTGAACCGAGGTTCCATTCGAGCGTTTTGCTGTCGCCCACTTTCGCAAGCGCAATTGCTTTTGCAGCTGTATTAATTCGAGGGCCGACGGTTTCGTTACCGCCTGTATCGGCATTACATTGTTCGGCCTCTTCGAGCCCTTTGATCCAGCGCTCTTTTAATCCATCAACTTCTGCCTGGTGATGGGTACCGGTGAAAGGGGCATTGTGTCCGGGATTAACTGCGTTGTCTGAAATCATACTAAAACCAGTTAATTGAAAGGCACTCCAAGCGATCGAGGCGTCTTTATCAGCAAATTGACCTTTTCCGACTCCGCCTGAAATATGGCAAGAGGAGCAGTTTTTTTGTAAAAACGGACGGTAGCTGAGTTTAAAAAAAGATACTAGGTCACCGCAGGCAACACCTGA
>CAZDFM010000169.1:0-6055 GCA_964504465.1 uncultured Pseudobdellovibrionaceae bacterium
GTGAGCCATGGATGGCGTGTCCCAGCAAAGGGTCACCAGTTCCCAAGTGCTTTCGGGGGCACGTAAGCTCGTTTTTTAGAACTGGACCTCAGGAGGAAGGAGGAGCAGTGCAGCTAGGGGGAAAGTTAACAGTGTGATTCCACTTTACTATTTGGGCAAGAGCCGCTAATTCATGTCAGTTGATCGTGCACCACCTAACAGAGGGGAAACAATGGGGCCTATAAGCCAATTTATTGAGCATCATTACCGTCATTTCAACGCTGCAGCCCTCAAAGATGCGGCTCGAAAATACAAAGAAATGTCAGCACAAGGACATCCTTTCATGGTGACTTTGGCTGGAGCTATGAGCACGGCTGAATTAGGTCTTTCACTTGCAGAGATGATTCGCCAAGGAAAAGTGCAAGCGATTTCTTGTACAGGTGCAAACCTTGAAGAAGATCTCTACAACCTTGTGGCCCATGATTACTATGAGCGTATTCCTAACTACCGTAATCTTTCTGAAGAAGCGGAACAGGCGCTCTTAGAGCGCCACTTAAACCGCGTAACTGACACTTGTATTCCTGAAGAAGAAGCGATTCGTCGTCTCGAAAAAGTGATTATCGACAAATGGATCAAAGCAAGTGACGAAGGAAAATCTTATTTCCCTCACCAGTATCTTTACCAAATCTTGAATGAAGGTTTGTTAAAAGATAAATACCAAATCGATCCTAAAAATTCTTGGCTTGTCGCTGCGGCCGAAAAAAATCTTCCCATGGTCGTACCAGGCTGGGAAGATTCAACGACCGGAAACATCTTCGCAGGCCGCGTGATTGAAGGAAAAGTAAAACGTTCTGCCGTAAAAACCGGAATCGATTATATGATCGAGCTCTCTGAGTTTTACCAATCTATCGGTGGAAAAAACGGAATCGGCTTTTTCCAAATCGGTGGTGGTATCGCCGGTGACTTCCCAATCTGTGTTGTTCCCATGCTTGAGCAAGATTTAGAAAAAGATGTTCCTAAGTGGAGCTATTTTTGCCAAATCTCTGATTCTACCACGAGCTATGGCTCTTATTCTGGAGCGGTTCCGAATGAGAAAATCACTTGGGGTAAACTTTCAGTTGAAGCGCCAAAATATATTATCGAGTCGGATGCCACTATCGTAGCTCCTCTCGTGTTTGCCTATATTCTTGGATGGTAAAAAAGAAGTTTCCAGATATTACTCCCCGCCTGTTGGTCATGGGCTTTCGAAAAGGCCTGATCAAAGTTCTTCAGAGGCGGGGAATCGATTTTGCTCTGTGGAGCGAAAAAGAAGTTCCCGCTAAGTATCTTCCACAGTTTTCACTTATCTCTGACTTTCCTCATGTGACAGCCGAACTTGAATCCAAGGTGACAGGTTGGGGTGGCTTCACCCACGTCGTCGCGTGTGTTGAATCCGCAGTTTATCCGGCGTCACTTATTCGTCGGCCTTTAAAAGCAAGACTCACAAAAGACAGCGTGATTCTCAGAGGACACGACAAGATTAAGATGAAGCAATATCTTTCTGAGTTCGATATCCCGATGACAGAGTTCCTGCCCGGAGATGCCCCGCTTAGTGCCGAAGATATTATTGCGAAGCTTGGTAGCCCGGTGGTGGTCAAAACTCGTAGCCTTTCTGGCGGTCGCGGAATGTGTATGGCGAAGAGTCCTGCAGAGCTTAAGGCTTATCAGTCGTCGCTTTACATTTTCGAACGCTATATTAAAGGTACTGAATCAAGTGTTGAGTCGTTTATTCAGGACGGCCAAGTACAGTTCCACAACATCACGTATTACCGCACTCCGGGCTTCACCAATATTCTGCCTTCTCACCAAAGCGTCGCCGAGTGCGCCGAAATTCAAAAGCTCAACGAGAAGATAATCTCGAGCCTGGGATTACAATGGGGTATTAGCCACGTTGAAGTTTACAACACAGCCGAGGGTCCTCTCTTTGGAGAGCTCGCATTGAGGCCACCTGGCGGTTACCTCATGGAGCTTTTATCGCTCAGCTACGGCTTTGACGCCTGGGAAGCCTTTCTCGCGGTTGAGTTGGGCGAAGAATATGTCTTTAACTCGAAAATCCAAGCCTGGTCGGCCTCAATGGTGTTACACCCAGGAGAAGGATATTTCGAAAAAATCAAAAACTTAGCCAAGGTGGAGGAGCTTGAATCGATTAAAACGCTTCAGCTCAAGAAAGGCTCTGACAAATTTATCCCGGCTCGAAAAGGAGTTGGAGAAGAGATCGGCCACGCTTTATTATCCCACCTCAGCCAACAAAAGCTGCTAGAAGACTTGAGTATCTGCGAAAGAGAGCTGCAATTTGAGAAGCGTGCCCAAACCTAAAGACAGTCTGCCAGCCCGGCTCCGCGAGCTTTGGATCGAACAGCTGTGCGTTTTGGCTCAAAGAAAGAAAGCTCCTGAGAATCGTCGTCAGACTGAGGCCTTTTTTAAACATCTCGTGAATAAGAACCAAAGCACGGTGAAAAGCCTTTGGGATGCCTACAATATCCAGCGTTCAAAGGCCCAGCATTTACGCGTAACCGAAGTACAGCATGCCACAAGCTACATGATGGCCTTTCACCCCAATAATATTCAGCGAAATTATCAGATTCTCAAACGAGTCGCGAAAGAGGGACCTTTCTTTGAAAAATTAAGAAATTTTCCTAAAGTTCATGTTCTCGATTTGGGCTGTGGTGGCGGAGCTTGGTCCGCCTCTCTTTTAGAGATCCTCTCGTCGGGAGAGAAAACACCCGAACTCTATGTGGATCTCATGGATCGAAGTAAATATTTTTTGATGGCAGCAAAACACGGCATCGAAAGAGTTTATCAACCTAAAGTTTTAAAAACTCTTCAAGCCGACCTTCGTGATCAAAAGCTTGAAATGATCGTAAGAAAAATCGTGTCCGACTGTAAACGTGACGAGCGATTTTTATTCATCGGTTTGAGTTACGTCTGGAATGAGATCAATTCAAGTAAAGCAAAAGAACATCTACTTGATTTGTTATATTCGGCGTTTCAGTCTCCGCAACCTGTTGCCTTTTCTTTTTCAGAACCGGGACGCGAGCACGAAGCTCGTGAAGCGATGGACTTTCGGCAGTGGCTTGCAGGACAAGGTATGCATATGCTCTATCCTTGTCCTACAAATGGCAACTGCCCGATGTTACTTTCGGGTATTGACTGGTGCTACAGCGAAGTTGTCGACCACGATTTAGAAGAATGGCAATGGTTGGCCGATGTATTAAAACTTCAACGGCAAAAACTTGCGACAGCTTCTTATGTTGCACTCAATCCGGCGGCCATGGCTGTTTTAGGGCTTACGCCTCAGAATGCACGACAGCCCCGTATTGTCGGCTTTCCCGAAGTGCATGGCTTTAAACAAACTCTACTTTGCGTCGATGGTTTACTTAAAAGAGAAAAGGGCTACAACCCCGCTACTCTTCGAGGCGAGCCACAAGATTTGATCGAACGAAAAGAACGGCTGATCGAGAAAGCTCGCGAAAAAGCACTTCGAAAATCTGAACGAGCTCAAGAACAAGATGAAGATGAAGAGGATGAGTCGTGAAAGACGTCCTCACTCGGCAGCCGGATGTTTTTTTTCTGACTTACGATGAGCCTTTAAAAGACCAGTACTGGGAAAATTTTAAAAAAATGGTGCCATGGGCCCAAAGAGTCGATGGGGTGAAAGGTTTTGATGCCGCTCACAAAGCCTGCGCACAAGCCGCCAAATCCCAACGTCTTTTTATTGTCGACGGTGACAACAGTGTCGAACTCTCTTTTCTTCGAATACCTGCAAATCCCCCACTGTTCTTTAAAAAAGATGCCGTTTTGTCATGGCCCGCCCGCAACTCAGTTAACGGCCTGATCTATGGAAACGGCGGAATAAAAAACTGGTCACGACAAACTTTACTTAAAATGCAAAGTCATGAGAACGCGCAAGACGCCGAGATGGCTGTCGATTTTTGTTATAAGATTACTTATGTGCCCAGGGCTGAGTCACTTTCTACAGCCGACATTCATCAAACAGCATTTCAAGCTTTTCGCGCAGGACTACGCGAAGGGGTTAAGATGAGCTTGTTAGAAGCGCAGCCTCCGACCGCCCCAACAGATTATTCACAGTATCTTTCAAAAATTCCCAAATCAAATTTAGAGCGCCTCAAAATTTGGTGTTCAGTCGGCGCCGATGTTCCCAATGGCCTCTGGGCAATTTATGGGGCCCGACTTGGTTGCAAGCTCCTCTTTGATCCAAGTTGGGATTTTAAAAACATCCATGACTACGACTGGTTCAATAGTTTCTGGAATGAAACGATCGCGCCGCGATTTTCTGGATTTCAGCAAAAGTGCAAAATATCTAACTACAGCTGGAACATTCACCGCCTAAAAGAACAATGTGAACTACTAGGAACTGAACTTGAACAGCAACTGGGTTTAAAGCTGAGTTTATATAATCCTCAAGAGAGTGAATTCTTTAAGTCAGTTTATATTAATCGCCCGAGAGCGAAACAGGTCTCTCAATGGAAATAAATCCAAATCTTTCTGCTCAAGAGAGTATTTTAATTGGACTTGAAGAAATTTATGCTGAACCTCGGTTTTTAAAACTTCGGCTCGCGTTGACTAAAGCCACTCCCCGGCAACGACTATTCGAAATTTTGACGGCTGCAAGTGAACTTGACCCAGCCGCTTCAAGTTATCTTGTTAAAATGCGAGAAGCCTTGGATCGACCTCAAAGCGGGGATTTTTGGTTGTGGCTAAGTCGGGCGTTGGGTGAAATCTCAGATCAACAAGGAGCCCTTGACCTTTTTAGAAAGGGTCTTAAGGACGAGTCACATAACATCACTCCCCTTGATACTAACCGTGGTTGGCTCGAATTCATTGATCTAGTTGCAACTCGCGAACCTGCACTTTTTTCGGCACTTCGACGAACTTTGAGAGCAGGCCCGGACGATTACTGTAATGAAGCACTACGCGTTTTTGAAACTTTTGATGCGCCCGTATTTGAGCTGCTACAAAGAATTCGTAAGAGCCTAATAGAACAAGATCCCCTTCTTTCTTCGCAGCATCTTCTAAACGGTCTCGAAAATTTTGAAAACTGGGCGTGGATTCACCACTTGAAACAGGCCATCATCCAATCGAATGGAGCGTTCCGTTTAGATTCACTTAGCCGAAGCCAGATTCAGAGTAAGAGATGGGCAATTGAAGAAGCCTATAAAATTTTTGGCGCAAACCTCGAATACGTTCATATCATTTGTGGTTGGTACGGACTGCTAGGCATGCTGATGCTCAAATCAAATCTTTTTCCGAAGCTACAAGTTCGCTCTTACGATATCGATCCCACGTGCTATCCAATTGCAGAAAAACTTCATAAGCCGTGGATTCAAGACAAGCTAAGATTTCGTGCTTTTATCGTAGACGCATTGACGCTCGATTACGGACACCGAAAGTGGCCAGGGATTGTTTCTCCTCTCCCAGCTCGTAACTCGGGCAAAGTATTTCGCGAGCCCATATCTCTTTTAGTCAATACAAGCTGTGAACACCTGCCCGATTTTAAAAATTGGTTTAAGCGATTGCTCCCCGGAACCCCGGTATTGCTGCAGTCGAACAATGGATTTCAGGAAAAAGAACATATCAACTGTGTCGAAAATATCGAAGCCTTCAAAGAAATGGCCCCACTTACGACAGTGGACTATGAAGGTGCTTTAGACTGCGGAGTCTTCACTCGTTTTATGCTTATTGGAAAAAAGTAGCGAAGCTCTGACTTTCTCGAACTTCTTTGAATCTTACGCGTTTGATGCCTTTTAATTTTAAGCCTCGCTCGAAACTTACAAGTTCCTCCCGAAAATCGAACTCTAGCCCTCGTGCCTGCGCAGAAATGAACCTAAAGAATACGGCATTCACACGATCTTGAAGCCATAGACGATCATTTAGATTCTTGTCCAATTTTAGTAAGTCCACGAGAGGTACATCTTTTGGATGAGTCACTACACCCTCTGGAAAGTAGCTACTTGAAACTACTTCGATCGCCTTTTGAGTCGGCATTTGCTTTCGGACCGCTATAAAGAGCAGGTAC
>CAZDFM010000170.1:0-6049 GCA_964504465.1 uncultured Pseudobdellovibrionaceae bacterium
ACATTCAGTAGAAGAAGTCGAAACACCCGCAGCGCTTCATTCCTACTTTTTTTAAAACTCGAGGAAAGATTTAGTTCCGCTTCGGTACTAAATCTCCGAGGAATTCACTTTTGATTTTGGTAAAAATGCCCTAGATGTCAATTATGTCGTCGTACTCCACGCTTTTCAGGCGCGACGTAAGCCACTAAATCTCCAAGGCTTTACTATTTTAAGCGGCCTATTTCGGCTGGTTCTGAAGTTGCAATAATCTACAGAAAAAAATAGGAGTGTTTTCATGACAGTGCGCCTTTTAAGTTTAGTTTTTCTACTTGGATCCGTAAATTTTAGTGTGAGCTTGGCTGCGACCAATAACCAAATTGGCAAACTTCAATGCGAAGACTCGCGTGAAGTTCATGGCCTACGACTTGACTGTAAAAATTTAGAAACTCAGCAGAAGGTGGTCCTTCGATTCTCTGATCAAAAGTTTTCGAATCGCTTTGAAGCAGTTTCCTACTACATGCAAGATGCAGAAACGCCTATTTTTATGTCGACCAGTGAACTTCATTTCTTAAATTACTTTGGATTATTAGTACTCAGTTCCGAAGTTGCAAAAAAGCTGGATGAAATGTTTGTCAGCATCCGTGGAAAAGACGAGATTGCAAGCTGGACTAACAAGGGATCTTTATTCGATTTGTTCGCCGTTGAAACTTCTTATAATAAAATGGGTTTCGACTTCAACACGTCAACTCTATCAAGACTCGGATTGAGCGGTACAAGCCTTCCCGCGTTTTGCATCAGCAGTTCTCTTCGAACTTCGGCGCTTTAACTTTCTGTGCTACCGAATTTCGTTATTTTTTTTCGATCGCCTTTCACGAGGCTTTCCTAGCGATTTACGAGCCAAGAAGTCAAAGCCAGATCATAGTATAACTTTACGTGAGGTTGAGACCATTCGGGATCGATAAGCTTCAATCTCTTCCAAACCAGAGCAATAAAGTCTTCGTTGACCTGAATATGATTCGTAAATGCGGTATTGATTGCAACTGCGACTGACGGATCTGACGGATGGATATCCCGAAACAAAATTCTCATTCTGTAGGCGGCTTCTGCCACTTGATCTGCAGAATAAGACTGATCTGACTCTGTATAAGCTCGGTAGGCTTGGTAGAAATTCTCTTTAACCGCAATAATAAATTGATTGATAATATTGCGACTCATCTGCGCATTCAGGCTGTAATTCTCTTGTGTGCTTGTCCAAGTCGCTTCTAATTGTGCAGAAGATTTATCTTGCGCCATTTTCTCTTGGCTAATTCCAAACGCCCACAGTCTAAATTTCGATGCAAGAGGTTCCCAAATCGGAGCACCGAGTACATACACTCCCAATGTCGAGAGCTGAGAAATAAATATCGATGTAAACTGCAGTTCAGTTGGGAGTTGTGAACCCAAATAAGTGGTCATGGCTGCACTTCCCACCATCGCACCAATTAAAACGGCATAACCTTTTTTAGAAGAGCTTTTAACGACCTGCTTTTCGAGAATGCTTTCGGTTTGACGAGCGACTTCATGGCTCATCTTTCTTCCCAACTCTAAATCACGTTCATTTGCAGTTGGTGGCAAAATGTTTTTACACCCACCGACTGCGAGACTGGGTTTTGTGAAAATTAAAAGTGGTAGAATTAATAAAAACTTTAGAAATCGGACTCTGAAAAGCATTCTGTTTTCTCATTTCGTGTGAGATCTAGTCAAAGTGGGATCGGACTTGTCAGCTTACGCTGCTTACCGTTGCACGACAGTTCCAGAGTTGCACTGGATTCACCTTAAAATCCGGTTACATCACTAACATCTACACTTCTTGTGTCAAGGTTTGCGAACTTCAGCGGACTTACTTTGAGAAAGCTTCACGGCGCCCACTAAAAGGCGCCGTGAGGAGTCCATTAAGCGACTCTTAAAGTTTCAAACTCTTCAAGCGAATGACGAGCATTTGACTTAGAGAATCATCCCGAATAAAAACCATCCAGCCACCGAGAAAGCTTGTGCGGTTTTTTCGCCTACTTCTGCTGCTACCGTTGAAACCCGAGTCTGAATTGCTTCCATACGGTTTTCAAGTTGAGTTGGATCGAGATCTGTCTGTGCCTGTAAATAGCTTCGAGCACCCTCGGTATCACCGCGTACGAGCCGTGATGCAATCCCCATGGTCACATTGTCGACCTGATCAGGCTGCACTCCGATTTCGGCTAACTGCTGGTTCATAAAGCTTTTCACTTCTGAATTACCCAGAACACTTTTGCCGAGGTCAGCAACATTTGCCGAAGGCATCGGAATTGCGCTTGCAACAGTACCTAGTGCCCCACCAACCGCGCCGGTGAGCGAACTTCCCATCCAAAACAGAAGTCCAAAAAATAGCGCCGCAATAGTGGCGCCTTGTACCATTCCGACTCCTGTCGAAATGTAATTCGATACTCGACTGGCTGCAAAGCTTGCAATAAAAAGCGAAACCATCGCCGCTATAATCGTCCAAGCGACTCCGCCAATACCAACCGCTCTAGCGCCCTCAAGATCAGACAGGGCAATGCCCCCGATCCCCATTCCGAGTGCCATCAAACAGATGAAAGTAATAAAGCTAATAAAAATTCCCGCAAACACGGAACTCCAACTAAAAAACGTGGTGTGAAATTTAACTTGTCCAGCGTCTACAGCTGTAAGTGGTCGTCGATCTGCCATACGTACTCCTTTTCAAATTGTTAGCCCTTCGCTGGGCGACTTCGCGCGAGAAAGTACCGCAGGTCGCGAAAGTAAGCTTCGCTTTAATGTACTTATATCGTCCGATATTCGCGACTGAACTCGAAAACTTTATGGATTTGATATTGTGGAATCTAAAACTCGAGTGAAGCTTCACACGTGAATGAAGCTACCATAAAATTGAATCGATCAACCACCCATCCACCAAGCTTTAACAAGCTTGTAATTGGCTAAATCGCCTCCCGAGAAGGTCTTGTTAGTACCGCAATACGATCTTTACAATTACAAATTATTTGAGCCCTAAGACTGAACAGAATTAGCAAACAATCCACAAGATAGCGCGAGAATTCTAAAGTAACTTCTCACTGGCAAATCTTTCGATAACTTATTGTCGGAGACCAAAAAACAGACCAGGAGAAACTACCGTGAAATCACTCGCCCATCAGAATTTAACCGAACTCGGAGGCGCGACGAGTGTTCTCGCCAGGCAAAAACGCGATCACATCTATCTTGATCAGTTACTCAATGAACTTGAGGATCTTCCACCTCAACAACAGCAACCGGTTCTGCTTAAAATGTATGGGTTGGTATTTCCACACGCCTTTGCTGAAGAAGCAGTGCTTTGGCCAGTCATCCGAAAAGTCTTACCTGATGGTCATGAGCTCACACTTAAGGTGGAACTCGAGCATCAAGAAATCAACGAGCTCGTGGTAAGATTTGAAGCACTCGACACGTTTTCGCCCGAGCGCCCGCAGGTCTTAGAGCGCATCATCAATCTTTTGAGAACCGATGTTCGAGACGAAGAGGACGAACTCCTCCCCCGTTTGCAGACACAACTTACTCCCCTTGAATTACAGCGACTCGGCACAACCTGGGAACTAGTTCGAAAAATTGCACCTACACGTGCGCATGCAATAGTTTCGAGACGCCCCCCAGGCAATGTCTTATCGGCGCTTCCACTCTCACTTATAGATCGCGGCCGTGACTTTGCCGACACGCTACTTTACCGAGGAGCAGGAGCCTTCAATCCGCCGCTGAGAGCATTGAGCCTCGGGCTACGAGAGGCCTCGCATCTGGTCGAGAGACTCCCCGGAATGAAACGCGGCGAGGACCCAGCTACGCGTGTGGACCCGAGATTTTTAGGGGGACTCGGAGGAAAAATCGTTGCAGCTCTTGCGGTGTCAGTCGTGTTCTTAATCGCGAAACGGAGACATCATGCAGCTTGAACCGCAGACCTCGGGTAACTCTATTTTTATAATACAGCCCTATTGGCATTCGGGCACCTGGGTCTTTGACGACCCAGCACGGGGCCTTGTGCGCGAACCTTTTGTGTCAGGGGTCCCGGAGGTCTTAACAGACGCTGTCGCTCATATTCCAAATGCGAAAAAGGGATTTCGACTTTTATTCGCGCCACAAAAATTCCCCGGCGCAGAACATGAATTTGTCCGAACTAGAACTGAATACAGTGGAACCTGGTATAAGGCCGAAGATGGACGTGAAGGCTGGCTTTGCCCCGCCCTATTTAAATACTTCGACGCAGCTCCCGAGCGCATTTTCATTCGCGCGGAGCCTATTCAAAATTAAACATGTGACGCGGTAAGTGACGCGACCGGGTTGTTTTTCGCGCACGGAGAGTCTGCAAAGCTGCGTCGATTAAAATTCTACTCCCATATTGCCAACAAACCGGTATGCTTCGACATAAATTAAAGGAGTAGCCGATGAAACAGCTTTTACGCCTAACCTTCGCCGTCATCTTTTGGACTCATCCTTTTATAGCATATGCTGCTGACCAAACGGTTAATTTACAGCCCTCACATGGCGGCTCGATTAAAATCGATATTTATAACCCAGGGAATGCGAAAGTTTTATTGTTAGCTCCAGGGCAAGGCTGTAGCGCACGGCTCGATTTGTACGACGCTCTCGGTGCCGCCGCCCATGAGCACAATATTACATTGGTGCGTTTGTACTGGAACTATTGCCTCTCAACTCCTGAGAGCAATCCCTCTCCAGGATTACGAGCCGAAATCGACGACTTCGTAACAGCGCTCAACCACGTGACACAAACGTTAGGCACCACTGATTCCAATCTATATATTGGAGGGAAATCGCTGGGAACTTTCGTGAGTTCAGCAGTTTTTGAGGCTGTCCCCTCATTGGCGGGCTTGGTCATGCTGACTCCCGTTTGTACCGACACCTCTACCCCTGGCGTAAGTCATAATGTTTTTGCTGAACAGTATCCAGGCTTAGTTAGCGAAACTCGTCCGGTCATTTTGATTCAAGGAAATGCAGATCCATTGTGTGATACCCACCATTTTCAAGAGTATCTCGCAACTCGGCCAAATAATTTTATTTCGCTTACGACGGTCGGAAACCATGGTCTTTTAATCCAGAAGCCCGACGGCACTTTCGACGACGAACTTGGACTAAAAAATCTCCGTTCGATCTCAAAATGGTTGATGACTTGGTTGTAATGAACATTAAGATAATCCCGCCCAACGTGGATTATGCATTGGAGTTTTATCAGTGGCGTAACGAGCCCAGCACATTAAAATTTAATCCCGTTAAGAACAGAACCTTAGAGGAACTCAAAGAGATCCTAAGGAACTCTCCAACCTGCTTGAGTCCGCTAGATACAAAAGCCGTTCACAGGTGGTTTATTGATCTCGATGATAAAATAGTTGGAACTGTTTCTCTCTCAGAGATCGACGTTCAGATGGGAACAGCTGAGATCGGCTACATGATAGGCGAAGCGCACCACAATCGGGGAATCGCAACTGCCGCATTAAGAACTTGGACCTCATTCATTTTTCAAAATACAGACTTAAGAAAACTGACCGCTTCTGTCTCAGACCAAAACTTGGCCTCGATTCGTGTTCTGGAAAAAGTCGGATATAAACGAGAAGGACTTTTGAGAGAACACTATTTGATCCAAGAAATCCCGACCAATGAAGTAGTCTTTGGCTTGCTCCGCAAAGAATGGACCTGAACTTCATTTGCTCATCAATCCAGACTATCCTCGACAGCCTTCTTATCTTTAAAAACCACCTACGAGTCCCGGGACCAGTAAATAGAAACCTTTTAAACTGGATTAGACGACTCCTATAACATCACAAGGTGCCAAATATAAGCCATAGGCGCCCAGGAGAATTATGGGAAACCCTGGACTGCCCGGACTTTATTTTCAATAATGGTGGGATGAAGTACTTTATTGTTTTCCCATCATTCCTCTCTATCTTGTGTGCAAGATCTTGGAAACTCCGCGTTTTTTCTGACAATAGCCTCCTGATCCGCCAAGTAGAACTTTTGTCTCGACCCTCATGATGAAAGTTAACGA
>CAZDFM010000171.1:0-649 GCA_964504465.1 uncultured Pseudobdellovibrionaceae bacterium
CTTCTTTAAAGTCTTTCAGTTTGCCCTCGTTATACATTCGGGCGTTTCTGACATTGTAAAGTTGGTAGGCATATTCGCTTGCAGTTTCTGGGTTTAGGATTCTCTCCCAGCCGTCGATTACATGTTGAGCAACAAACGGAACTCCATCGGTCCACTTAACGTCTTTGCGTAGAATAAATTTCCAGGTTTTAGCGTCTTTTGTTTCCCAACTTGAAGCGAGGTTGGGAATAACCTTTAATTCCGGGTCGTGAGTGTCGATTTCTGTAAGACCTCCCATAATGTTGTACTGAATAAGCGCGCTGGTGGTGTCAGTCGACTTACTCCAATCGAGTGTCGGAGGTTCCGAAAGAATGCTGATTCTGAGCGTCTCGTTCATATCGAGACCGTAATTAGCTTTTGAGATTTTTTTCGTGCAGCCCGTGGATGACAGCAAAAGCGCGAGTATTGTGAAGCAAAAAACTACCCATGTACTTTGCATTGTCCCCCCGGACTTTTGAATTTTTTCTGCTCCACGATTACTGCATTCTGATCACGAGCGCAATTGCGCGACGCACTAAAAGGGCGGAATATTGTTGCTGAGTTCTTTTGATTTTAACCAGTATTCGCTGGGAACTTCGTACCAAAACAGGTGCGGCATTTCTTGCGCCAG
>CAZDFM010000171.1:659-6011 GCA_964504465.1 uncultured Pseudobdellovibrionaceae bacterium
TTGTTGCTGAATTTTCTGCCTACGAGCTGTATCAAATTCTTTTTCAACTTCCCCGAGAAGTCTATCGAGTTTGTTTTGTTCACTTTGCTTTAAGTTCATAACGGGCCATTGCTGAGCTCTTTGCGAGTGAAATTGAAAACGCAAGTTAAGGTCTTCATAGAACTTCTGAATATTTAAAATATAGGCATCGTAGTGACCTTCGCTCACTTGTCTTGCCGTTTCTTGTGTTCCGCTTTTAGTAACCTGCACTTTAATGCCAAGTCTTTTCATCGCCTCGACAAAGAGGTCTGCGAGTTGTCCGTCCTCACTTTGGAGGATTAAAATTTTGAAACTGAGATCTTGTTTGGCTTCGTTTTCTAAGACTCCATCTTTGTTTTGATCTTTATAACCGGCCTCTTTTAACAAATCTGTCGCGCGTTGAGGACTGTATTCATAATGTGGCCTCTTAGACGAAGCATACGGATGCGCCTTAGGCCAGTAGCCACTTGCAATATCGAGAAAGCCACTAAAAATTTGCTCATTAACTTTTGTGCGATTGAAACCGTACATCATAGCTTGTCGCACTTTACTCACAGCCAAATGCGGATTTTTGTGATTAAGCAGAAGCCAAATGGTGCCGCTTCTTTCGGCTAAAGGCTTTGAGATGAGGAGATCAGAGTTTTCTTTTTTTAATTTCTGAGCTTCACGAAAACTCACTTCCGCCCATTGAGCCTTCGCTTTTTCGACCTCTGCGGTTCGGGTTGAGAGCGAAGGGATAAATTCGACTTTCAGTTGCGTTGAAGGGGACTGAGCGGATTCCGTCTGTGAAACCGCTTCGAATGTAATAAACCGGTCAGGTTTGAATTCTTTAAGTTTGTAATCGCCTGAGCCCACCCATTTTTTGGGCCAAAGCATTTCGCCTTTTTCACCCGCGTAAACGTGTTTTGGATAAACCTGCAAGTTAAGGCCTAAACTTACGAGATGATAGTAAGAAACGCTTTTAAACTGCACGCTCACTTCTTTGGGGCCCGCCGCTTTAACTGACTCAATAAAACTTTGGTACATTGTGAGGTAAATCGACTTAGATTCTGGATGTGCATGAAGGCCGATTGAAAAAACGACGTCTTCGGCAGTGACCGGTTGGCCATCTTCCCACTTTGCATTTGGGTCGAGTACAAAATTGAGCCTGGTTTTATCTTTGTTCCAGCTCCACGTTTTCGCCAATGCGGGTTTAAAAGTCGCTTCAGCGGAATCGTAAGTAAGTAAATTCTTGAATACTAAAGGTCTTAGCCGCCAAAGAAGTGGATCGACTTGTTCTATAATATTTATGTTTGAAAGTACGTGTGGAGTCAGCACCCTTAACTGAAGAGCTTCTTCTGCCTTCTCAACTGCACCGGCGCTTAGGGTTCCAAGATTTAAAACTATAAGTGTAAGTGCGGTGATGAGGGATCTCATGGGACCCACTTTACTTTACAGCGAGCTTGATCGATTTCTTCAAGCTCTTTGCAAAAACGTTTTCCTAGCTGCTCAGAGAATTGAACAGGATCAACTTCTAAGTCCTTAAGGCTCAGAGTCTTAACAGGTGTGCCTTCGTTTGAAATGTTAAGGGCAAAATGAATAAGGCTTGAGACGGGAGACGAAGTCGCAATACTGATTGAGAGTTTTTGATCGTCCAGCCAAAGATCGTCGCCAGCCCGAGTGAGGCCTTGAGCAGCTTTAGAATTTTCGAGTAATGTTTCATGTGCAATCGCGGAGAGTAAACGCTGAATGCAGACTCCGGTAAACAAATCGCAACCAAATTTTTCGACGATAAAATGAAGCATTTGGCTTCCGCGAATTTCGGCATTCGCTAATAAATCCTCCCCGTCGACCATGTGTTCAAAGCTTATGTTACACGGTCCCGCCCAAGATATTATCGAATCCCCAAGCACTCCGTAGTTCATGTAGCCGAATAGGGATTTGAGTTGCGTTCCGTCGTAGGCGAAGTTTTGTTCAATCCACTTATACTTCATGGTTCGTTGTCCTTTAATGTCGCTTTTTTAGCGCGACGATTTTTTCAGCTCCGCAAAGTCAATTCCGTTTGCGGTTAAGGCACGTGCAAAGCGCTGGCAAGATTCGCATTCACCGCACCAATTGTCGGTAGATTCATAACAGGGCCACAATTTTTCGAAAGGAAGTTTTAGTGTTAGACCTTCTTTTACAATTTCAGTTTTCGATAAATTTTGACTGTAACACTCGACCCGCACACGCCCTTGTGTAGAAAACTCGAAGGACTTGTCTAAGGCACTCATGAAAGCTGGTGAATTGTCTGGGAATGTTGCCGCTTCTTCTTTGTTAAATCCTGGAATAACTAAACTTGCACCTAATCCCTCTGCAAAACCGGCCGCAATATTTAAAAAAATTCCGTTTCGATTGGGGACCCAAACTGCTTTTGCGGTTTTCTCAGAAGCTTCATAAGAATCGATTTCGACCTCAGTTGATTGAGGGAGTGCGTAGGTCTTGTTAACTAATGCCGTCTTGGTGAAGTTTTCAAACCATTTAAGATCGATAACTTGGTGGGGAATCCTAAGCAAACTTGCTAAAGCCGCTGCATGTTTGGTTTCGTTGTGTGCAGCTCGCTGTCCGTAGTTAAAAGTAAGAGCTAAAATGACTTCGGTTTTTTCGAAGGCACGAAATAGATTGAAACTAGAGTCTAAGCCCGCCGACAGCAGGACCACGGATTTTGCTCTCATGAGTTAGACTCTTAGCGTAGTTTTATGCTGGGGTCTTGGACTTTTTAGTTCGGGTTTTGAGAGGAGAATTTTTCACAATCCCCTTACTCGCAGCTTTGGCTTTAGTTCTTACTGCCTCAACTTTTTTTCGAGTGTTTTCTTTTGCTTTAAGAGCTCGCTCTACCATTTGCTTCTGGAGCTTCTCTTTTTGAACCTTTGCTTGGTCAATTGCCTTTCCGACGTTTTCGTCAGATTGAATGCTCTCGCGAACACTTTTGGCTTTTTCAAGAATTCGGGTCACCAGATAAGCTGGAAGATTCTGATCGATATCGAGCTTCTCAGCAGCCTTGGACCATTGTGTTTTTACTTGGTCTACACTCACTGAGGTGAGTTCCAGTAAACGACTGTCGATATTTTGTCGCATGTCTTTTGCTTGGTTTTTGATTTTTGCCGTGACGTTTTTCAGATTTCTCGTTTTTGACATTTTCCCGACCCCTTAAATTAACCCCGTAACTATTGGGCTTTGAAAGGAGTAGAGCTAACATGATCTTGTAAGAGCTACAATAGTCTCCCTAAAAATCTGTTATACTTCTGACCTAATTTCGGGGCTTTAGACCTTGCAAGATAAGCTGGAGGCTTCGACGCCCAGCGAAATAGTTCCACTGAGCTTCTACGAGCACATCAACACGCTGACCAATGTTTAAGCGTTCAGCCAAGAGCTGGGGCGGCGAAAAATAAAGAGCGGGCAATCGATGTTGCGATCCAGGGTGTGCGATTTCGATTTTGAGATGCCCACCACGCAAAACTTTAAGCGATTTAATTTCTGCATCCGATACTTTAAGTATGGGCGTTTCAAAGCCTTGGCCAAAGGGTTCTAGGTGCTCCATCCAGCTCATTGCACTCGCATTTATCTCTTCGAGTTTTACTTCAACATCAAAAATTTTGGGCTGCGCTTTAGCATCTTCGTTGTTGGCGTAAAACAAATCGAGAAGCTGCATAAACTCTTGCGCTGACTCTCCACGAAGTTCAAAACCTGCGGCTTGAGCATGGCCACCGGATCGAGTCAGAACTTTTTGAGCCGCTTCAAAGGCCGAAAGGAGATGGTACCCCTCTGGAGCGCGCCCAGAGCCCGCGATCATTCCCGTGTTATCCAAAGAGCCTACAAATGCAGGAACTCCAAGCTCTTGAACCAAGCGGGTTGCGACTAGTCCAATGACACCACGGTGAAAAGCTTCGGAGTAAACCCAAACAAAGGGTTTTCCTTTTTGTAACTCGGCCTGTGCCAAGGCTTCGTTGATCGCAAGACTTTGTAGATCTTTGCGGTCTTCGTTATTTTGAAGAACTTCTGCAACTAAACTTTCGGCACGCGCAGGGTCGGCTTCGACAAAAATATCAATCGGCCTAAGTCCACGATCCATACGACTTAAAGCATTTAACTTTGGAGCGAGTTTAAAGCCGACATCTGCAGAGCATAAGCTTCGGTTTTCAATCTCGAGAGCACGCATTAAGGCGCGAATACCGGGTCGCTTTGTCTTTTCAAGCTGCTTCAACCCATGACGAGTCAAAACTCGATTTTCGTCTTTTAATGGGACCATGTCAGTGAGAGTGCCGATGATAAAACAATCTAAAATCTCTTTGGCATCGATATGCCCTGTCGGATTTCCGCGTTTGGTGAATTCCATCTTGAGCGCTAAAAACAAATAATAAGCGACTCCGGCTCCGCACAAGTGCCCCAGCTTTGAATCACAGTCTCCCTGGTTGGGATTAATCACGCAGTAAGCTTCGGGCAAGGTTTCACCAGGCAAATGGTGATCGGTTAAAATGACATCAATCCCCAACTCTTTTGCATGAGCCAAGGCTTTGTTCGCGGTGATCCCGACATCTACGGTGATTAACACCTGAACACCGTCTTCTTTTAATTTATCAATCGCGTGAACATGAACCCCGTAGCCCTCTGAAAGACGAGACGGTTGATAGTAAGTCAGATTTTCATAGCCTAAAAGTTTTAAGCCCTCGAGAAGCAGAGCGAGTCCTGAAGTCCCGTCCAAATCAAAGTCGGCGTAAATACAGACGCGTTCTTCATTTATGAAGGCCTGCCAAAGACGTTCAGTCGCGAGTTGCATCCCCTGTAGCGTATGAGGGTGTTTTAAGTCTTTTAGGGACGGAGAAAGAAAGGCTTTGATCAAATCGGGATTAGAATACCCGCGAGCACAAAGGATTTTTGCAATCAAACTCGGTAAACCATCGAAGGGCACTTGCGTGCCCTCCGTAAATCTTGGTTGCCAATCCATGCGGCTCCCCTAGTTGGTATTTTTAAAAACTATCGAGTCGCGAGCTGAGCTTGCTTAGCCTTGCTGTTGGCCTGAAGACGATCAAAGAAAATTACCATTGGAACAGCCACGAAGATCGTCGAATAACTTCCAATGACAATGCCTACGCCGAGTGTGAAGGCGAAATCTTCAATTACGCCGCCCGCAATAAAGAACAAAGCTGCTACCGCGAATAAAGTTGTTAGCGAAGTCATCAAGGTTCTAGCAAGAGTGTCATTAACCGAGCGATTACAAATCCACGCAAAGCTCTTATCTCGATAAACCACAACGTTTTCACGAATACGGTCGAAGATCACAATCGTATCGTTAAGCGAGTAACCAATGAGTGTAAG
>CAZDFM010000172.1:0-6010 GCA_964504465.1 uncultured Pseudobdellovibrionaceae bacterium
GTTACGGATTAGGAATTCTGCTTCTGACCTGGGCGGTAGCAGGTGGGCCATTCTGGGCTTTTTTTGGAATTTTGCTTCTCGCATCTGCGGCTTGGGGCTTTTGTCCAGTCTACTATTTTCTTCGTTCGATTCAGGGCAAAGATTAAGGCTCATCTAGAAATAAAAAAGGCTCCCTTTCGGAAGCCTTTTTTGTTCACTCAATTTTAAACTCAAATTTTACTTAACCTGCGCCATGATTTTATCAAGGCGGTCTTTGTTCATTACGAATTTCTTCGCAAGTTCTTTTCCGCTGGCTTGAACGGCTGCGAGGTTTGTAGGTTTACCAACCTGAATCACGCCTACCATTGCCATTGCTACGTGCACGGGACATTCGTAAAGGTAAACGCCTTCTTCGCTCACAGTAAACGTCACGGGTTTGTCGATGTCGCCTTTAAACGGTTTTGCACCCGCAGGAAGAGCGACAGAAGCTACGTTGTGAGAAGGATCTTTTGGAATAAGTTTAATTGTGTCGCCCTTAGCGGCTTTTAAATAAGAGGGATCAAAGACCATAATTCCGTCTTTGCCGTTATTAAGCATTTTGATTTCGTGAGTTGCTGCTTGCGCAAAGCTCATTGAGCCTAAAACTGCCAAACATAGAACTGCTTTTAATAATTTCATGATTTACCTCATTTGGTTAATACGAGAATTTTGACTAAAGGGAGATTAATGAAAGTGAGTCGTGACCGTCAACGGCAATTCATTATTCAGGCCCTTTTAGTCACTAAATGCTTCATCTTCTTCATCATATTCTGTATCTGGCCCGCGGCATGTACATCTTGCACCCGAGGCTGTGCCTTTTAGGCTACAGATCAAAGCCGCCGCTCCTTTGGTTACGGTGATAGTCCGTGCGTTTTTATTTTCAGTTTCGATAGTCGCTTCGCCATCTTCAAAATAAAACGTCATGGATTTTTCTTCGTAAAAGGGAGCGGCCCCTGCAAGCCAAGTTGGAATCGCATCTTTGGCTTTTTCGTAGTCCATATTTTCTTGGCGTAATATCTCGCCCGGGTTTCCCTCTTTATCGACAGAATAAAGCTGAAGCCGTGGGAGCGGGTTTTCGTCAGGTCCGTCATCGATTAAGTACCGAAGGCGGTATTCCTTACCTTGTTCATCTCTAAAATGCGTATTTCCCCAGTGCACAGTCGGTGGCTCGGCACTATGCGCCTGGGCCCAATCTACTAAGCTTTCGTGTTCTCGCGGAGCTTCGTCTCCGACACAGGTCTGCCAAGCCTTGCGGTCTTCATCTGAAGTTAACAAAGAGTCTTCAACTGAAGCCTGGGGCATAGGTTCGACGTCTTTTTCAGGTGGGAAGCGTGCGTTGAGTGGCTCTTCTACTTCGGTGGGCGGGGGCGAAAGTTCAGCAAGTCCCATTTCTTTTTCAACTTCTGGAGTTGCTTCATGGGAATCTTCACCGCGAAAGAAAAAAATCACAGCTAGCAGGACCGCGAAAACTAAAAGAGAAAGAAAAGTTTTATTTTTCAACATTTAGTAACTCGAAAGCTCCGGAGACCAATTGTCATCAAAGTCTGAACACGACTGCGCAAGCGAACTTGAACCCCGATCTTCTCCCCAGCGACGAGCGGGTTCATCCAGCGGATTGTTGCTCATATATCCACGAGCGAGCCTTCGGCGGATTTCGGGTAAAGAAACACGGCCCTCACCCCAATTGATCCGGCAATAATTTGAACTGAGCTCTGAGCTCATTCGGGAAGTTTCACTTTCAAAACTTCGGTCGGGGCGGGGAAACATCAGCTTTAAAACCTGAGCAACCTCACCAGAAAGGCGCCCACCTTGCGAAAGACTCTGTTGATATTGTTTTCGAAGCTCTACGAGTTCTTCAAGCGAGCGGCGGTCCCGTGATGGCGTTGAGAATTGATAAAATTCGTCTTGGCTTAAACAGCGTCCACCTTGGCGGCTCACATAATTCCAAGCTTCATTCACTGCATCCACACGCTCTTTAAAATTCACGCAAGAATCTTCAAGTAATCGGGCCAACCGCTGTTCTGAACTTTCACTGGCTTGACCGATTCTTTCTTGTACGCGTTCGACCCATTTTTTGACGGGAATTTGATACTGCTCCATGCTTGAGCGCGAAACTAAAAGGGCGGGAGACCCTAGTTCTGATGGCCATTTAAAGGCACGGTAGCCCGCATGTGATGAGGCAACGGGGAGTCCACCCGAGATTGCACCTTCGAAAACCCAAGACGGATTGTACCAGGCGTTTTTCTCTTTTAAGGTTACAACCGAGGCACCAGAATTTCCGACTGTAGAATAATAAAAAGTAGGCACGCCATAACGACTAATATCTTTTACGGTCCAAGAATGGTGATTAGCTTTTACCGCCAATCCAAAAATCCCTGCGCGAAATTCTCGGCGATTGACGGCTACCGGATAAGAATCATTGGGAAGACTTCGAGTTGAGAGAATTCCAAACAAATATTTAAGAAAAGCTTTGGGCCTTTCGTTTGCGGGTTTGTCGTCAAAGCGACTGATCTCGTGCGTGATGCGCCGATTTGTACTACTCGGATCGGTCACTTCAAAAGGAAGTGCGTTTTGATAGGCAAAAATTAAGCGCATCGCATAGACGGTGTCGGCGCAGTCGGGACGAAGCCCATAGAACTTGCTTGAGCGATCAGAAAATATGGTACGCGACCAATCCGTTTTAACCCAACTGTGATAACGGTCTTCCCAAGAAGCGTTCCACGAATTGGTTGCAGACCAAACGGCCGCAGACGCATTCGCTGTCGAAAAAACTGAAACAGCGAAAAGAATGACTAAAATAGAATTAAAGATGTTCTTGAATTGGCCAGAGCGGTTCTCTGGCTTCGACAGGTAATCAAACATAAAGCCCCCCTTTTGTTTGATGGCGCAAAAATACTCCTGCGCCACCGGGGGGTCTAATTATTTTTTCGGCAAGATCTCTTGAAGCTCACCTGACTGGTACATTTCCATTAAAATGTCGCTCCCACCCACGAGTTCTTTGTTCACATAAAGTTGTGGAATCGTGGGCCATTGACCGTATTCTTTGATGCCTTGGCGAATTTCTTCGTCTTCTAGAATATCAAAGCTTCCAAACTCGGCACCACACTCTTTGAGAATGGCGACAGCACGGGCAGAAAAACCGCACTGAGGAAAAGCCGGGTTGCCTTTCATAAACAAGAAAACGGGGTGTTCACTGAGCATTTTTTCGATTTGAGCTTTGGTATCTGGATTCATGTCTTACCTCTATATAATATATATGACAGCTATTGAGCAAAATTGGTTTTACCCGAAAGTTACTACTTAGGAAAAGTCTTTAAGCTTAAGGCATGGAGTTCGCCTGATTTAAGTTCAGGATCGACGGCAGCCATGACAGCTTTGTGTTGTTGGATGCGGCTTAGGCCGGCAAATTGGGGCGCGATAATTCGGACCTCGTAATGGTCCTCCGTTCCCGTGGTGTCGATAACTAAGATATCGGCCTCAGGAAAGGCAGCTTCTAGGCGGTTTTGAAGTTCATCTGGTCTCATGGGTAGGGTTATAGAGGAAAACCCGAGAAATCACAAAAATTAAATGCGATGAGTCAACATTTGTGCTAAAACACCGGGATGGATTTTTATTTTACGCCCGCCGCACCAGAAGATATTAAGCGCGAACGATCGAAAGCTCGTGAGCTTAGAGCCTCTCAGTGGTGGCGCCAACAAATCGGGCAAGGTGTCTGCCACCATTGCCAAAAAAAATGTGTCCGTGAAGAACTCACGATGGATCACCTTATCCCTCTGGCCCGCGGGGGAAAAACCACAAAAAGAAACGTCGTCGTTTCATGCAAAACTTGTAACTCACTTAAGGGTTATAAAACCGCCGTCGATCACGCACTAGAAGCCCTTAACGGGGTCTAGAATTTCAAAAAATATTGGACCTAAATTCCGACTTCCGCCTAATATTTCAGCGTCCTGTCACATATCGTCGAAGAGTGACAAACAGATAAGCTCTCGACAATTTGACTAATTGTGCTTTCAATACAAATTAAGATGTTAGGGTATTCCCTATAAATTCAGAGATGACTCAACCAAAGGATTACATCTGTGTCCAAGATTACAACCAGTTCTACAGCTGAGTATTTTGCCCAGAACCTTCAGCAAGTAGGGTTCTCAAGCCCCTTAAAAGCGGTTTTAACGACTTTAAAAGAAGCCGTCGACAACTCGCTTGATGCTTGTGAAGAGAATGGAATTTTACCTGAAATTACAGTTTCGATTCAAAAAGTAGGCCCCGGTTCTTCAAAAAGTTCTGATTTGGTCGAAATTATTGTCGACGATAACGGTCCTGGAATTGTCCAAGAAGACCTTGCGAAAGTTTTTGGTGAATACTTAGCCTCTTCAAAATTTGGAAAAGGCCAATGCTCTCGCGGTCAGCAGGGAATTGGGATTTCTGCGGCCACCACTTGGGCTCAGCTAACCAACGCGACCGGCGTAAAAGTGATTTCTAAAACGTCGAACATGAAAAAAGCGGTTTCGGCCGTGGTCGACGTCGACATTAAAGGTAACAAAGGTTTGGTGAAGCAGAAAGAAATGATCGAATGGGACCGTCCACATGGAACTCGTGTTGAGTTTCGAATTGACGGCCGTATTCAGCTTAACGGGGATGGTGGGATTTTAACTTATCTCGAAGGCACCACTTTGGTGAACCCGCATCTGACTTTAAATTATAAACTTCTTGATGCTGAATGGAAGAACGTAACCCGCGTAAGCCAAGATGTTCCATCCATGCCTCCTGCAACTTTGCCTCATCCTCATACGATGAAGCTTGGTGAGTTTATGACTCACGCGGGACTATTTGGGAAAATCACTTTAGATAAGTTCCTTAAAAAAGGTTTCTCTCGGGTGTCAGACGGCACCATTAAAGACATCATGAAGCATGGCCTAAAAAAAGACATGCTCGGCAAAAACCTGACTCAGATTTCTGAAAATGACTACAAGACAGTTTTTCAGGCGATTCAGAATACCGAACTCGCAAGTCCTTCAACACGTTCAGTTTTAACGGTCGGTGAAGAAGGTTTATCAAAGAGCATTCACCGTTTAGGCGAAGTGGATTTCTTCTCGGTTGTAACTCGTAAGCCACGGATTTGCGATTTCAAACCTGTGGTGGTTGAGGTCGCAATTGCGCGCTTTATTCAGCGCGGAGAAGCAGACTCAAGCGTTCAGCTTTTAAGATTCGCAAATCGTGTGCCTCTTCAATTCGATAAGGCGGCTTGTGCAATCACTAAAGCCGTCGAATCTGTAAACTGGCGCTCTTACGGTATTAACCAACCCAAAAACGCGCTACCGACTGGTCCTTATGTTTTTGCGGTATCGGTTACATCTCCTTTTATTAAATTTAAAAACGCGTCCAAAGAAACAGTCGATGCCTCTGATGAGCTCGTCGAAGAAATTCGCCGAGCCCTTATGCAAACAGGGCAAAAACTTTCGCGACATATTCGCGCCGAAGATAAGGCCGCTGATTTAGAGCGTAAAATCCAGCACATCGAAAAGTTTGCGCCGATTTTGGTGCGCGAGTTAGCTAAGATTACTAAGGCTTCTAAATTGCGTGAGAAAAAAGCCGAAGAGGGACTTCGTAAAATTCTAGGTCGCGATGCAAGCAGTGCCGAGCAAGCTTTAGAACAAGCCGAAACCAGACTTGCGACTTTGAAAGAAAAGCAAAAAGCCAAGATGGGTGATGAGGACGACGGTTTTGATCCAGACTTAGTTGACGTCGTTGATCCCGATGGATCAGCAGAACCTCAAACTACCGCAAAAAAAGCCGACAAAAAGGCAGATAAAGGCACACAGAAAGCAGCAGATAAAGGCACCCAAAAGGCTGCCGATGTAAAATCAACCGCTAAAAAAGCGGCGCCGAAGACTACGGCAAAAGCAGCAACTCCTAGAGCTAAGAAATAAGGATTTAAAGCATGGCAACAATTGGTAAAGAACACGTCATCCGCGTTCGCAAACTGACAAAAGAT
>CAZDFM010000173.1:0-3494 GCA_964504465.1 uncultured Pseudobdellovibrionaceae bacterium
CCTCCAGGTGCCGCAGAGGTCCCAACAAAGGGTATATGCCCCTCTCCCAAGTTCGGGAACGAAGGTTTTTTAAAAACAAACAACCAAAGAAATCATTCTTCAAAAAAGGGAATAAAAATAACTGACGAATAAATTTTTGGACGCTAATCGCTCTGCTTTAGGTCTTTAAATTTTTTTGTCTCGTTAAATTTTAAAATAAAAAGGTCGCGTTCCGGCGATGGGTGGGTTTAGGGTATATCCCCTTTTGTGGGACCTCTGCCCCACCTGGAGGGTGTATCCATGGGCAGCGAGCCATGGATGGCGTGTCCCACAAAAGGGGATATACCCTAAACCCATCCATTGCCGGACACGGGGGTCCCTTTTTATGCACAGATCTAGTGAGGAGGAGAAAATTTATTCGGGAGAAGAGGGGTAGCGTTCAGAAGTGCCTGAGTAGTCTAGGATTTGTTTTATTTCTGAATCTACAGGACTGAATCCGCGGCCGTGTAGACGGCCTTCGTTTTCTTCGGATTGTAAGTTGGGGTCGTTTGCTGGGCTTGAATAGAGGTCGTCAACTGGTGATTCTTCTGGAGCTTCTATTTTGGGCTCTGGGCTTTTCTCTTTTACTTCGACTGAAGAGGATTTTGATTCGCTCAAAGAATCGGCCAGCACGGGATGGGTGCTAAGACTCGATAGTACTAAGAGCGCAAATAAGATGTGTTTCATTTTTTCCTCTACCCTTTAGTAATCCAAAGCTTACGCCAGGCACTAAAACTCAAGGGGCTTTCCACCTAAAGTACTGAACTTATTGAAGAAGGGCTGGCTGTCGTGGGAATACTGGCCCAAGTTCCGACTGAGGAACTCCTAGACAGAGGCGGCGCAGGTGGGCCCAGGCTTTGTGATTTCAAGGGTTTAGAGGTCTTAACCGAAAGACTTGAGCGCCAAAATCGGCGCTCGTAAGTTGCTGAATTTACTAAGAAATTAATTCGGCAGGAAGATCATGATTACGAGAGCAAAAGCGACCACAGCGGTAAAGATCATCTCCGCTTTGTGGAGCTGAGTTAAATCCTGCTTCTGTGCTTTGTTTTTGAGTAAATTAATACGAACCATAATTACCTCCGGCCCGATGAAATGCAGGCGGGAGGCCAATTCTAAAGCGCGTATAGAAAGCCCTGCTTCTTCTTTTAGAAAGCAAAAACCAAATTCGTCACTTCAGGGAGCTCTTAAGACCTAAATTGTCTCGAATTAATTGCGATGACACCAGTTTACCGAAGGATGAGTTCCTCCGTCGTAAGGCACTGCAAGACCCGATTTTATCATCTCTTCAGCCATGTCTTTGCCGTCGACTTCGACTTCGGCGAGAACTCTAAAATACTTGTCACGTCCAATGGAGCGAAGATTAATTTGTTTTCCGCCTTCGAGCATCTTCGTTAGTTCTTCTCGAGCTTTAGCGGCAGCTTGGCGTTCGCAAGGATCATCACTGCGAAGTTCAGGTGCATCGATTCCCAAAACTCTCACTGAGATCTTTTCACCCAACAGAGGATGAACAGAAGGGATACTCACCGTGATGGTGTCGCCGTCGTAGTTTTTTACGAACTTCACGCATCTAAAAATGTTTCGGGTGTGATCGCAATTCGCTTGGGCTTGTAAAGAGGCAAATGCGAGTGTGAACAAAACTAATAGTAACTTTGGATTTATCAAGACGGAGAGAGCTGATCTGGAACTTCCCTGTTTCATTCGAGCACCTCAGAGTTGCGAGTTAACATCATCCTTGAAACAATTATAGGGTATCGTTTTTGCGACCAAAAGCTAGCCTGACATTGCGATTCCAACACAATCCTAATAGTGGCATGGCGCGCTATGTGGATGAGAGAAACTGTAATAAATTGTGTTTTGCGTCATCGACTGCTTACTGATATGAATAGCCCTAGTATTTTCAACGGGTTCTGACGCTGGAGTGACATTTGAGTTTTGTTTACGAAAAATTCAGCGGTACTGGAAATGACTTCCTGATTGTGGATATCAGGGAGCAAGCCGCCCAGTTTGACGCCAGTCTTCAGGGCCTTGGTCGTGCGGCTTGGGCACGCAAAGTTTGTGACCGGCATTTCGGCCTCGGCGCCGACGGTCTCGTGCTGATTGAAAAAAGCGATTCGCAAGACTTCAAATGGGACTTTTATAACTCTGACGGTTCTTCGGCTGAAATGTGCGGAAACGCTGCTCGCTGCGTAGGGCGCTGGATTCAGATTCATCATCCCGAGAAGCAGAGTTCAAAAATTGAAACACTTGCTGGCGTGATACAAATCGAAGCAACCGACAAAGAAGAATTTCTAATTCTTATGAGCCCCATTCAGAATGCGAGTTTTGGGCAAACTTTAAAACTCGAAAATGGTTCGGAAGTCATTTTTAGCTTTATCAACTCAGGCGTGCCCCATGTTGTAATTCAGCAAAATTCCGTCGCGCCCTCTGATGCAAATCGCGGACTCGCAAAAATCTTAAGAAAACATCCACAGTTTGGTGCAGCAGGTAGCAACGTCACCTTTTATAAAAAAAGTTCTGAATCTGAAATCGAGGCTATTAGCTTCGAACGTGGTGTCGAAGACTTTACTTTAGCTTGCGGAACCGGCGCTGTAGCCGCAGCTTTCGATCTTTATAAACAGACAAAACGCGGCGAAGTTCGAGTGACTGTACCTGGCGGCAAGCTCAGAGTCCGCTTTCTTGGTGCCTCTCCGCAGTTGATCGGCCCGGCAATAAAGATTGCGGATTGCACTCTGAGCAAATAAGTCTAAAATACGTCTGTTGAACTAACATTTTGAAACCCACATCGAAGGTAAAAAATGGAATCCTCTTTAACGAACAAACTGACGCGCGACCTTGTAGTTGCACAGCGAATTGAAGAAACAGCTGAAGCCGTTTCATTCGTATTTAAAATTCCTCCCGAACTTAAAAATGAATTTGTCTACACTCCCGGACAGTTCGTAACTCTGTTTTTAAATGTGAATGGCGAAGACCTTCGACGAAGTTACTCACTTTCGACCGCTCCGCTCGCGGATCAAGATTTTCAAATTACCGTAAAAAGAGTTGAGGGCGGGCGCGGCTCAAATTATCTCTGCAATCAAGTTAAGGTAGGTGACGTCTTAAAAGTAACACCACCTGCGGGATTATTTTTTAAGAATCATCCTGAGAAATATCCTCAGCATTTTTTCTTATTCGCTGCAGGCAGCGGAGTAACACCTGTATTTTCGATTTTGAAGCACGTACTCCTTGCGCATCCTGAAAATCGCGTGAGTTTTCTTTTTGCAAACCGAAGTCAGCAACAAACCATCTATCGTACTCAACTCGACGAATGGGCGCAGAAGTACTCCGAGCGCCTTAATGTAACTCATGTCTTGAGTCGTCCCGAAGCACCTTGGGAAGGACCTTCGGGTCGGTGTACAGAAGTGTTAGTAAAAAACTTCGCTATGATCCAAAAGACTTTTTTAGATGCTGAATATTACGTCTGCGGTCCGACAGGCTTT
>CAZDFM010000173.1:3504-6001 GCA_964504465.1 uncultured Pseudobdellovibrionaceae bacterium
ACAGGCTTTATGGATTTAGTTCGTGAAGGTTTAGAAGAAGCGACCATCGCAAAAGATAAAATCCACATCGAGAGTTTCGGTGATGCCCCTCAAGCTGATTTGAGCGCAACTTCATTTAACGAAGACGGAAAAGTTGTCGTTGGCGCCGCTCTTAGACCAGGCGAACAGCCTAAAACTTTACGCGCACTCATAAATGGCGAAGACATCAGCATTCCCGCAGATAAAAACTTATCGCTTCTCGAAACTTTGATCGAAAAAGGCTACAACCCACCCTACTCGTGTATGGACGGTGCGTGCATGGCTTGTATGGCTAAACTTAAGGCCGGCCGAGTTTATCAAGATGATCCGGGAATTCTAACAGAAGAAAATCTTGAAGCTTGCGAGATCCTCACCTGCCAAGCGAGACCTTTGTCCGAAGACGTATTTATCGATTACGACGATCTTTAGATAATTCGATATTTGGCTCAGTTTGAGTCAGCAAAATACCGAAATTAATAAGAATGAAATGGATTTCATGGAGCCTCTTGGGGGCTCTGCTTATTATGAGCTTTACTCAGCCCGCACATGCGTCGCGCAGTACTTATCATCTTGCAAATCCATTCGGTTGGTCACACCTCATGCCCACTGGCGAAACTCCAGGCTGGAGCGATGACAATTGGTTTAACTTAGAAGTCAGTCAGTCAAATCTTTGGAACTCTGAAACTACAGTTCTAAAAAACAAACGCAACGGTGAAATCATCACCTTCTTAGCCGACTTCGAACAAACCTCTGCCGTGGCCGAAATCGGACATGCCTTTGGAAAACGTTTTGCGGCTTCGCTCTTAGTGCCTTACGCCCATCGAGGCGGTGGTTTTTTAGACGGATTTATTGACGACTTTCACGTTGCAGTTGGCAGCCATCGCTTTGCTAGGCAGTTTTATAAACATGACCGGTCTGCTTACCGCATTACGAGCGGTGGTGAAACTCGTCTTGATCAGTCTTCGGGCGGAGATGTGGGAAATCTTAAATTAAAACTCAAATATTGGATGTGGCAGTTACAATCTGACAAACGAGCAGGCTGCGATTGTGGCTTATCTTTTGGCTTGCATACGAAAGCACCCATCGGCCTTTTAAAAACTGGATTCACCTCGGGCGAATGGGATTTTTCAGGCACCATTCATCTCGCACTCCCCTTGTGGAAAGATTCTGGAATCTACACGACCGCAGGCTTCACTTACATTTCTCCAAACGAACTTACAAAAAATTGGCCGATGCGAAATTGGCAACAGATGTACGAACTCTCTCTTGATCTTGGCCTGGGCGGCGGCTGGGGCCTAGCACTCACGGGTCGGATGGAGTCTCCATGGATGAATGTCGGAGATTTGGAATTTCAGAGTAACTACGAAGATCCTGAATACGCAATTTCCGAAAGAGAATCTTCTGGTTGGAATGGCCTCGTTTATTGGCGAGGTTCACAATCAGCGGGAATTCGTTATCGCGCCAATGGTGGCACTGACTTTGGCGTTCATATTGTTGAAGATTGGGCGCTCGGAAATTACGATAAAAATGGCGACGACCTCTACGTCAACAATGCGCCGGATGTTTCTTTTGTCTTAAAACTCAATACTTCCTTTTAGTTAAGCAATTCCCCGGATTTTGTTGATAATCACCTCCGACTTCTAGAGAATCAGCAATACCTATCAATGGAGGTCACAAGTGAAATTCATATTGTTCCTAACTTTATTTGCACTAACAACGGCTTGCTCATCGCGCTCAGTTACTCCCGACACTGAAGAACTCACCGTAAAACGAGAAGCTCCAACGAACGAAAAGTGCGAAAACCTCGGCACGATTACGGGCACCACCATGAGCGCAAAAGGAAAACCCGAAGACGCTTTAGAAGACATGAAAAAATCTGCTGCTGCGAAAAATGCCAATTATGTTTGGGTTCAACAATACTCCGACGCGGGAACCTCCGTCACCGGCCTTGCCTACTCCTGTCCTTAGTTTTTACGAAGCTTCGTGCCTAAAAAGGAACCCCCGTGTCCTGGGATGGGCGGGTGTAAGGTGGTACCCCCTTTTGCGGGACACGCCATCGTGGCTCACTGCGGATGGGTACCGCATCCATGCGGCCGCAGAGGTCCCGCAAAAGGGGATACCACCTTACACCCACCCATCCCAGGAACGCGACCTTTTTAGTCAAACTTGAAAGAACAAGGAAAGTCGCAAGAAAAATTTCGCGACGGAATTTCTCAAGATTTTTCTTGAATCAGATTTTTCTATTTAGTTTTTCTTCAAAATTTTTTTCTTCATTTTTTTATTTTTAAAAAACCTCCGTTCCCTCATTTGGGTGGAGAGGGCATATACCCTTTGTTGGGACCTCTGCGGCCCCATGGATGGGGTATCCGCCCGCAGCGAGCCACGATGGCGTGTCCCAACAAAGGGTACACCCCATCCACCCACTCGAGGGGACACGTGAGCCTCGTTTTTTAAAAGCAAATCTATGAACGAAAACCTA
>CAZDFM010000174.1:0-5991 GCA_964504465.1 uncultured Pseudobdellovibrionaceae bacterium
ATGGTCAAAAAAGCCATTGCGTCATCGCCCCCAATAAAAAAACGCCGCTTTGTTAAGCGGCGTTTTAAGACTCAAAGTAAAATTGATTTTATAGACACATTCCTAAGGTTCCACCGAACCAAACTCCGCCCATATTACCACCGGCACTAAAACCACCGCAGCGGCTTTGGCAATCGACGCCGTAACGGCAAGTTGTGGGATAGTAAGAGCTTCCTGTGTTGTACAGGTTATATCCAGGGAAATAGTAATTCACATAACTCTGTTTTACGCACACGAGACCAGAACCGAATTGCATAGGGTACCAACCGTAACCGTAAACTGCGCAGTTGGCCTGAGTGTATCCGTAATAAACGGTTTGGTAGGGCTGGAAATATTGAAAATCAATATAACCTTGAACGCATTTTACAGTTTTGCCCTTCTTATTTACCCAAGTATTTGTCTGCCAGTTGTAGATGTAGTTATGGCAGTAGTTGGTGCTATTAAGGTCGGCTTCACTCGGCGTACAGATTCTATTTTTAGAATCAACGTAGTTGTTGTACTCCCAGCTCCATTGGCAGCCAACTGTTGAGGGCACTGCGGCCTCATCTTTTGTGCTGTCGGGGGTTGCAGCGCTTCCGTTGCTGTCACCTTTTTTGCCTGGGCAGGCAGACAAGCTGAATGCCAACAAAAGCATCATTAGTAATTCGCCTGCTCTTTTCATATAAACTCCTTACGTCCAATAAACGTCAAACCGAGGTAATTTATTCCAATAGTTGTGCCACCCTGAAAATTATATAAGTAGCTGAAATAACTTATTATTCTTTCTGTTTTGGCGGATTTGGGTGACAAAATTGAGCGTTTTTGGCCGCTCCCGAGCTTGTCCGGCCTATATAAATAGAGGGCAGATATAGGGTGCACCTCGCTTTAAAATACGTTTAAATATTTTTATGAAACTACGATTTATAGCCGCATCGATGGTCGTATTAGTAACAGGGTTAAGTCTTGAGGCTTTCGCCCTTCCACATCGTAAGGCGCTTGATCACAAAACGAATCAGTATCTCAGTGAAGGCATTTTTGTCGGAGGGCGCTCAGGAATGGGGGGTACTCTGCTCGATGTTCGCCGGTCTTTTGATAAAAGTGCACAGGCTGAACGTATCGTGCTCGATTGGGGAGACGAACGTGGTCGCCCCTTACTTGGCAAAATTGGATTTTTTCATATTGGTCTCGATAAAAAGAATAAACGGGCTGTCATTGATCTTACACAAGTCTCTCAATCGGGATTATCTGAAGACGCCGTGGTAAAAAGACTTAAAGACTCTCCGCTGATTAAAAAAACTCAGCTTATTTTTGATCCCTTCAATGTTTCAACTCAGCTCATTTTAGACTTTAAAAGTGACGTAGCTGTTGAAGCGTTTTATCTACTTGAACCAACCAAAGCTGCTCGCCTCGTGCTTGACCTTCGCCCGCTCAAAAAAGGAGCGAAGCTTTGAGCGTAAAATTATTCCTGCTAAGCGCCGGAATTTTTTTGGGCACGATTAGTCTTTCAGCACATGCGCGTGTGTTTAATTTTAAAAATGAATCTATTGCACCTTATTTTCGGGGCACCGGAGGACTCTCAGCGGTCGGAAGCGATGCCTTTGGCAAAGCCAAGGGAGCCGCCACCCATTTAGGAAGTGAGAAGTCTGCATTCAATTACAGCGGTGAAGTCGGGGTGCTCTTTCATTTGGTAGAAACTTTTAGTTTTCGCCTCGGAGTCGAAGCGATTCAGGCTCAACAAGTTACAGATCTTAAAGGGAAGAACGCCGCCGGCGATGAGCTCTATGCTTTAGAAAGTACCAACTTCATTTGGCATCCCAATGCGGCCGCCGAATTTATTCATAAACAAGACGATCGGTTTCGTTTTTTCTCTTATCTCGGTTTTGGCCAAGCAAGCTTAACTGTAGAAAACGATTATAAGATGACCACGCTCGGCGAAAACACTTATGTCCCAAGCTACAAAGAAAAACTCGAAGATTCAGCCTTTAGCTATTTTGCAGGAGTCGGCTTCGAAGTTTTATTAGCCGACACCACCACTTTCGAACTCGATCTCGGCTACCGCTATCTTAAATTCAGTAAACCCAAACACAAAGGCCCCATCACCACCATCCAAGGCGACTTCGAAAAAAGCGAAGCCGCAATAAACGACGACGGCTCCAACCGCGACCTCGACTTCTCAGGTTTTTACATCGGAACAAGCTTTCGCTTTTATATCGAGATCATTTGAACAAAAAACTAATCGTAAAGCTTTTCGATCACGTCTTTGTATTTAGCGTCGCAGTGTTTGCGTTTTACTTTTAGGCTTGGAGTGAGTTCTCCGTCTTCGATCGTAAAGTCTTTTTGCAAGACGGCGAAGTTTTTGATGGTTTCAAAACTTGCGAGGTGTGCGTTGGTTTCGGCTACAGCTTCGCGGGCTTTGGACTGAATAAATTCATGTTGTGTGAGTGCGGCATAACCTTGGTAGCTGATGTCGGCGTTTTTAGCGTATTCGCGGGCGACTTCTTCGTTCAAGGTGATTAGGGCTACGATGTATTTTCTTTGGTCACCATGAATGAGCACATTCGACACGAGACGGTTTAATTTTAATAAGTTTTCGAGCCGTTGCGGAGCTACGTATTTTCCGCCAGCGGTTTTGATTAGATCTTTTTTGCGGTCGGTAATCTTTAAAAATCCGTCGGGAGTAAGTTCGCCGATATCGCCGGTTTTAAAGTATCCATCTTCAAAAGCCTCTTCAGTGGCCTTTGGGTCTTTGTAATATTCTTTCATGACCTTGTTACTTTTAATCAGAATTTCACCATCAGGAGCGAACTTGACTTTAACGTCTCCTACGGGCTTTCCGACTGTTCCGAATTGGTAGTCAAACGGAGTGTTGACGGCAATGGCGGCAGTAGTTTCTGTCAACCCGTAACCTTCAAGTAACAACAAATCGGCTGCATGAAAAAACTTGGCAATATCTGGACTGAGCGGTGCTCCGCCCGAAACAGCAAACCGAAGGCGACCGCCCATTTTTTCTTTGAGTTTGTTAAATACGAGTTTTTTTGCGAGCGTGTACTGCGCCAACAACACCACAGGGACCGATTGTTTTTTAATTTGATAATTGCTGACTTGTCGGCCAATCCCAAGAGCCCACTGAAAGATTCTGTTTCGAGTAGGGTTGGCTTCAACTTGTCCTAGAATTCCTGCATAGATCTTTTCAAAAATTCTGGGCACCGCTATCATGATGGTCGGTTTTATTTCGGCAAGGTTGGGGCGAATTCGTTCAATGCTCTCTGCAAAATTTAAGGTGAAGCCCGCATAAACCGCAAGCCAAGATTCAATCCGTCCCATGATATGTGAGTAGGGGAGAAAGCTAAGCGATTCATCGCGGTGATCAAGTCCGACCACAGCCTGTACTTCTGAAACTTCGCTGATGATTTGTAAATGCGTAAGCACCACACCCTTTGGAACGCCCGTAGTACCTGAGGTATAAAGGATAGTTGCTACATCTTTTAAGGTTCCAGCTTTTACGGCCTCTTTGTAAGCGTTGGGTGAACTACCCTGAAAGTCTTCGCCTTCTTGTAAAAACTGATCCCAAGAAAGGATTTCATCGGGAAGCTGAGAATCGTTCTGAAAGCACACCACTTTGGTAATAGACGAGCACTTACGAGAAATGCTCTCCCATTTTTTTACTTGAGAAGCGTCTTCCAGAAAAATAACCTTCGCCTCTGAATTATTTAAAATGTACTCGACCTCATCAGTGCGGCTACTTTGATAAAGAGGCACAGTCACAAAGCCTGCGCCCATGATTCCAAAATCCGTTAACCACCACTCGTAACGGGTATTCGAGAGTATCGCGACGCGATCTCCTTTTTTGAGTCCCATTGAGATAAGAGCGCTTCCGATTGTGTCTGCAAGCTCATAGCATTCACGCCAACTTTTGCTTTGCCAGGCCTTTTTCTGTTTAAAGCGAGTCGCAATCTGAGTTCGATTTTGCGCTTCTAACATGACTTGGGTAATCGTCTTTTCTGACATGGATGCCTCTTCTACAATGGGTAAGGCTCTTTGTAGCTGATTTTCTTAGCGCTGTGAAGGCTGACGGCCTGAATTTCTGAGATTTAGTATCACTGACGTGCGTTGTTCGGGCCCGACGGAGACGGTCCGCTGATCGTTCCACTTACGGAAGGTATTTGTTGCTCGGATTTTGATTTGTGTGTTCGCAGGGACAGGGTACCCACGAATCGGAAGCCGCTCTTCAGCGAGCAACTTGCCATTGATGTAAACCTTGGCATCTTTAGGCGGGCGCACGTCGATATCTATATAACCAATCATAGCTTTTTGCAGTGTGGCCGTAAATTTTAGACCTGAGTGCGAAAGATTCATATCTTCTTTTACGTAATCAATATACCCCGAACGTTTCAGCTCAAGACTAAAGTTGCCAGTCGCAGGAACGGTCGTTCTTGAAGGTGTTACCATTTGCGTGTTTTTGCCGTTGATATAAATTTCAGCTCCAGAAGGATTACTTGAAATTATCATTTCGGATTGACCAAAGGCGGTGCCTTTGATGTCGCGTGGTCGATCAGTTGGTGCAGTTGTCTCGACAGGAGGAAGCGGCTCATGCTGAGCTTGTTGTTCGGTTTCAGGCTGAGGCTGAGTGAGAGGCGGAACATTTGGATCGCCCGGTAGGTTGGGCTGATGATCCTCATTCTTTGAGGCATTTTCTGCAGAAGAGGTAACGCCCAATGCTTTATGTAGAGGTCCAAAAACAGGATCTAAGGTTGCAACTAATGGCCGCATAGTTTCGGACATAAGTTTTACCGCGATGGCATAAGAACTCAGACTCATACAGAAGAATACGAAAAGCGAAAGATAGTTTACAGGATTTCGCTTTTTAGAAATGTAAGTGGGTCGGCTCCATTGACCTTTAGTCTGATGGTAGCTTCCAGTTCCACTATGCGATCGATCCATTGGACCAATGTCTTCAGTCTCAAGAGCATAGGGTGTGGTTGGCTTGATCACGATTTTGCGCTCGAGTTCTTTTTCAATCGCTTTTTCGTCGAGTACGCCAATCACTGGGTTTGAAAGTTCAGTTTTGTCGTCTTCAATTGGCGCGCCAGCTCCCACTTTTTTAAGTGTCGGAGTGGCTGGGTTTCTCGAAATTGGAACTGACGGTGGAGCCGGAATTTCTTGTGATTTTGAGTAGCTCTTCATGTCCAAAGACGGTTCGACTTCTTCAGGGACCTCAATTGGGGCAAATCGCCCTTGATTCGCTTTTACAGAAGGTGTCTTTCGAATGCCCGTCGGCGGACCTTCGGCGAGATCTTTTTTTACTTTTGCTGGTGCTTGTTTAAGTGAAACAAAAGAAGAGGTTTGTGTGCCCGAAATCATAGTGTCGGGTGGAACTTCTTCTGGTGCGACCTTTGCCGTTCGCGTTTCTTGATCACGAAACGGAATCTTTGAATATTCAATAATGCGCTTACGGGTGTTAAGAATTTCATCCGCAAACAAAGTCTTTGTGAAGACTGAGAAGTCATGCGGAGAAAAATCCGGATACTGTCGGTTTAAGAAACGGCTTAGATCCCTGTGAAGGGCTGCCGCAGTCTGATAACGAAGATTGCGATCACGTGCGAGTGCTTTTTGAACAATACGGTCAAGTTCAGATTGAATATTTGGATTAATTTTTCTAAGCGACGGAATCTGGCAGTCGCGAATTTTTCGAAGCGTGTTGATTTCGTTGTTAGCAATAAACAACCGGTCATTTGCTAGCAACTCCCACAATACGATTCCAAGTGAAAAGATATCTGTGCGCAGATCAACAGGTTGGCCTTCGGCTTGTTCGGGACTCATATACCCAAACTTACCTTTTAAAGTTCCAGCGCGGGTGGTTTCCATTTGGCTTTCGGCTTTTGCGATACCAAAGTCGACGATCTTGATTTCACCCTCAAAGCTGACCATGACGTTTTGAGGCGACATATCGCGGTGGGTGATGTTAAGCGGTTT
>CAZDFM010000175.1:0-5989 GCA_964504465.1 uncultured Pseudobdellovibrionaceae bacterium
CGTAAAGTGACCTGTGAAACCGCACTTCTTCCGCGCGCTCACGGTTCGGGTCTTTTCACTCGTGGTGAAACTCAAGTTTTAGGGGTGGTTACACTTGGAACGGGTGATGACGAGCAGATGATCGACAACTTGATGGGTATGGACAAAAAGAAGTTCATGCTTCACTACAACTTTCCTCCTTACAGTGTCGGTGAAACCGGCCGTATGGGTGGTCAGTCTCGTCGTGAAATCGGTCACGGATTCTTGGCGGAACGCGCAGTTAAAGCGATTCTTCCAGACTTCGAAAAATTCCCTTACACCATTCGTATCGTGAGTGAAGTTCTTGAATCTAACGGTTCAAGCTCAATGGGAACTGTATGTTCTGGTACCTTGGCTCTTCTTGATGCCGGCGTTCCAATTAAAGGAAACGTTGCGGGTATCGCGATGGGCTTGATTAAAGAAGGCGATGATTACGCCGTTCTTAGCGATATCTTAGGCGATGAAGATCACCTTGGAGATATGGATTTCAAAGTTGCGGGAACTCGACAAGGAATCACTTCACTTCAAATGGATATCAAAATTGACTCAATCAGCTTTGATATTATGGAAAAAGCTCTTAACCAAGCTTACGAAGGCCGTAACCATATCCTCACCGAGATGGAGAAGGTTATTTCTCAACCTCGTGGCGAAATCTCTGAGTTCGCGCCTCGTATTACCACTATTCAAATTAAGCCTGAAAAAGTTAGAGAAGTTATCGGTTCTGGCGGTAAAGTCATTAAAGGCATTATCGAACAAACTGGTGTTAAAATTGACATTGAAGACGACGGAAAGATCCACATTGCTTCAGCTGACCCTGTGATGGCTAAAAAAGCGATTGCGATCATTGAAGGCATTTGTGCAGAAGCTGTTGTTGGAAAAACATACAGCGGTAAAGTGGTTAAGATCACCGACTTCGGAGCTTTCGTTGAAATCTTGCCGAACAACAGTGGTCTACTTCATATTTCTGAAATCGCTCATGACCGTATCCGCAATGTGACGGACGTACTTAATGAAGGCGACGTTATTGACGTAAAAGTTTTAGACGTTGATCGCGCAGGCCGAATTAAACTTAGCCGTAAAGCTTTGTTGGAAAAACCTCATTGAGCGTAGTCGTCTTTGATCAGCAACCGGTTTTTCGTAAAACCGAATTGCCTGGCGGTGTTCGGGTCGTAACCGAACACCATCCCCACACGAGAGGCACTTGTGTGGGTTATTTCATCGATAAAGGGACCCGCGATGAGCCCGAAAATCTTTTGGGCGCGGCCCATTTTCTTGAACATTTAGTTTTTAAAGGCACTCCCAAAAGGTCTGCCTTTGAGATCGCACTTGAGCTTGAAGCTGTGGGCGGCGAGCTCAACGCTTTTACCTCGAGAGAGTACACCTGTTTTCATGCGACGACCTTGCGAGAAGATCTCAATATTTCACTGAGCGTCCTGTCGGATATTTTGCAAAATGCAGAGCTTAAACTCGCAGACTTTAAAACTGAGCGTGAAGTTGTAAATCAAGAAATCGACATGTCGGCTGACTCTTTTGAAGAGTACATTTTTGATCTTTATTTCGAAGAAGTTTACCGTAACCATCCTTTAGGACGTTCAATTCTAGGTTCTAAAGAGAGTTTGGCTGCGATGAAACTTGCGGACTTAAAAAACTTCTTTAAAACTCGTTATGGTGGAAAAAACCTCATCATCAGTGTGGCCGGGCACGTAGATCACGACCAAGTCGTCGATCAAGTTGTGAAGCACTTAAAGCCGCGCACAGGTCGAACAGTTTCAAATGTTTCGCGTAAAGCGCCTAAAATTAAAAGTGTACGCAAATGGATCGAAAGACCATCGGAGCAAGTTCACGTACTGATGGGGTTTCCATCGGTCAGCTACAAAGACTCAAGACGTTTTGATGCCTATCTTGCCAATGCGGTTTTAGGGGGCGGGATGACCTCGCGTCTTTATCAAAGCATTCGTGAGAAAAAGGGCTTGGTGTACTCGGTCTACAGCTATTTGCACTCTTTTACAGATTCAGGGCTGTTGATGATTTATGCCGGAACCGGCGAAGAAAACGTAACGCCACTTTTAAAAGAGCTTCGTCGAGAATTAAAGAAATTAAAAAACAACGGCATTAGCAAAGCCGAAGTGAACATGTACAAAACGCAGATTAAAGGTTCAATTTTAATGGCGGCCGATGATATTGACAACCGCATGAACTCTTTAGGAGTGAACGAAATGGTATTTGGCAAATACCGGCCCGTTGAACAGGTGATTAAAGAGATTGATGAGATTTCACAGGATTCGTTTATCGACTATATCGAAAGCTATTTAGACTTTGATAAAGCAAGCCTGATGTTTTTAGGTAATGCCGATAAAAAGAAACAAGATGCCTGGAAGAACTTTGAATTTTAGAAACAACTTAGAATTTTGAAGAGGAGTAAATATGTCGAATCCTTGGAATGAAAAAATCCAAAATTTAAGCGAAAAAATGGGTCAGTTTTCTCAAGTGCTGGGTAAAAAAATGAGCGAACTTGGACCCATCGATGAACAAATTAAAACTTTGATGTCGCAAATGGAAGAGTTCGTAAAAAAGCAGGTCCAAAAGGCAAGCGTACACACGCATAAGTCTTATCCTGTAAAAGTAAAACTTCTTCCTAACTTTACCGGAAGCCTTCCTGCCTATGAGAGCGAATGGGCCTCAGGCTTCGATATCCGCGCACAATTAGAGTCAGAACTGACCCTAGCTCCTGGCGAACGAACGCTTGTTCCAACAGGCTTAGCTTTTGAAATCCCAATTGGCTTTGAACTACAAGCTCGCCCAAGAAGCGGCCTTGCGATCAAGCAAGGCGTCTCTCTAGTAAATACCCCAGGTACAATCGACGCTGACTACCGAGGTGAAGTTAAAATTATCGTAATTAATTTAGGCCAAGCCCCAGTCGTAATTAAGTCGGGCGATAGAATCGCCCAGTTAGTCCTTTGCCCCATCTTCCAAGCCGAATTCGAACTAGTAGAAGAACTAGGAGATACGAAACGCGGAGAAGGCGGCTTCGGCCACACGGGCGTTTAATTCTTTCCGTGATTAGTTCTGTACTGCACAGAGATTCGTAATAAAAAGGCACCCACGTGCCGGCGATGCGCTGGAGAGGATATTCCCCTTTATTGGGAGACGCCCTCCAGGCTTGCTGTGGGTGGGTACCGCATCCATGCGGCCACAGACTCCCAATAAAGGGGAATATCCTCTCCAACACATCGCCGGACGCGACCTTTTTATTAAACTTGAACGCACAAAAATCATCCAAAAATTAAAGCGCCAATCTCAAAAAAGCTCACTTCGAACAAGTTAAAATGAATGAATCGATTTTTTCTTTTTCGAATTTTTTGTATTCACAGATAATTTAAAAAACCTTCGTTACCCTTTAAGTACGTAGGTTGTATTTCCCTTTTATCGGGAGTCTGTGGCCGCATGGATGCGGTATCCATCCACAGCAAGCCTGGAGGGCGTCTCCCGATAGAAGGGAAATACAACCTACGTGCTTAAAGGGGTACCGTGAGCTTCGTTTTTTAAATGACAGATCTGTGAATGCAAACGGAATCTCAAGACAGGAACGAAGCGGGGTTATTCGCTTTTGAGTTCTTGTTCGAGGATGTCTATGCTTTCAGGAGTCGCTTGGTCCCGAAAGCTGTCTTTGGTTTTTTTGAAGTTTATTGAGCTGTAAATCCAGAAAATTAAATAGATTAAAAAGATTCCTGCTAAGAACTTTGCCATGGCTCGTTTTGGCATTTGGAAATTTTCAGTAAAGCCCACGACGAGTAAGAAGAGAGTTGCAAGAAGTCCAACCAGTTGTACCGGCGGGAGGACTGGCGTGACTATGGATACAAGCAAACTTGGAATTGTTGCAAACGTCACGTTGGTAAAGAGGCGTTTAAAGTCGACTTCGCGTTTGAAGAAAAACAAAAAGACATAATAGAAAAAGCCCGAGAAGAGTCCGACTAAAATTGTGATTCCAATTGGGTAAAAAATAATGCCCGCAAAGATGCTGAGTACTTTACCTGAAACTATTCCTTGAGCGGCTCCGCAGATTGCGCTGATCGACAACAGAACAAGTACGAGTTCTTGCCAAGGCCATTCGGGCAGGCTTCGCATGCCTTGAATGGGGTTCTTTAAAAACGCAACTAGCGACAGGGCGCACTGCTGCGCTTTTGTTTTAAAATCATTCATACACTTAAGTCTATGGAGATATTCTTAAGAAGTCCACCTGAAGAAACCTGTTTTATGAGCGGAGATCTAAAACGGCGAGTTCTGAAAGAAGGCTTAGATAATAGGCTTCGATTTTTGACTGGTCGGTCGTGGCGCCGATCACCTGAGGTTCAAATTTAGGGCGTGTTAAAAACTTATGGAGGCGCAAAAGTGATTGTGTCCAACCCTTTTGCGGAGAAAGCCCGCTAATTTTGTGGGCACGAATGGGAGTCTTGTAAGGTTTAAGCGAAACCGATCCAAGGTCTGTCGAAATTTCGGCTCCAACTAGATTTAAACTCTGAATTGCGGGATGTCCAAGGTCTGCCAAAAACTTAAGTTCGTTGAGCATTGAAGCGTCCACGATAAGGTGAAAGCTTTGCCCTTTACGTTGAGCCTCATTCAAATTGTTTAACAGTTGGCGCTCAATAGCTGAACTTGCTCTCCAGGGGAGTGTCCATTCGTTGACCTCGTAGCCGTGTTCTTTCATGCGTTCTGGAAGTTTATTCCAGTAATTCATAAAATAAAAAATAGATTTTTTGCCTGCTAAAAAAACGACGGGATAGGTGGTCATCAGTTGGTTGGGAATTAAATCTTCAGACGCAGAAAGGAGGGGACGCTTTAAGTTTCCCCACCAACAAAAGGCGACAATAAGACTCGCAAGCACAACAAAGAGTAGAATCATTAAAAATGAGCATCCAATCGAAGACCGGCATCAATCGCCGACTCGTCGATTGTGTCATCGACGAGAGCCCACCGATAACCAACGTCAGTTCCGAGGCTGACAGCTTTTGAGATTTTAGCTCGGAGACCCGTTGAAAGAATAGCAGAAGGAGTCGAGTAAGATTTTGCTTCGGGCCCTTGTGCACCTATATATTTAAAATCCATATATCGAGCAGCCATCCCCGTTGCAAAACGGTAAGCCAACTTCTTTGAGAGAGAGTCATTGTATACGACTTTGAGGTCGAATTCTTTTAAAGAAGCCTCAGTGTTTTTGCGCAGTTCTTCTGTTCCGAATGAGCGAAGTGAACCTTCGGCCATCCAATTTCTTGAGAACAAATCGATCCCGAAATTGACCTCGAAGCCTCGCATAAATCCATAAACGCGGGGACCGCTTTCAGGACTTAGAAAGACATACGTGGTCGCTAGACCTACGCCAGTGTGGATCAAAATATGATCAAAGGGATCACCGCTTGCGGGAAGAGCCGCCTTAGTCGAGTTATTTACAGACAGTTCACTGATGATGTTGTCATATGACATCCAGTCTTCTGTCGTGTCGTCTTCGACGGCGAAAGCGTTAATCTGAAAACCTAAGATCACTGCGATAATAAATAATTTGTTTAGCTTCATGATCTAAGCTTATCAAAAAATATGAGAAAACTAAAAACTCGTCTTTCGGAACTCGACTTAATTCTGCACAATAGGAGTATGGCACTACCTCGTTCGATATTTAAAAAGTCTAAACCCAACACCTGTTACTGTGCTTTTTGTAAAAGCCCACGTCGAGTCGAGGCCAAAAAACACTTGGGCTGGATAAACGTCGGGTTGTCTGGATTGTTTGCGTCGGTCGCGATGTGGGTCTTTTGGTTTGAGCTCAATCCAAAGGCGATCGTGATTTTTGTAATGGCGCTTTTTTGTAGCGAGATATTTATTCAGATTCGATGGCGCTTATCGCTTGCTTGTCCGCACTGTCAATTTGATCCAATTCTGTATTTGAAAAGCCCAGAGAAGGCTTCACTTCGTGTGCGACAACATT
>CAZDFM010000176.1:0-5984 GCA_964504465.1 uncultured Pseudobdellovibrionaceae bacterium
TTTACAATCACAGGAAGCCGACATGATTCAATCTTCGGACGACCGAGCCAAACTCTTACCGTCCGCTTTAATTTTATGGCATTCGACCATGACAGCACTTTTATCCCAACACCTTATGCCGCAAAAAACTCTCAGTACTTAAATGTTCTTCACGTTCTCGGTAAATACGAAGAAGGTGATCCTGCTAATTCTGTGCTTTACGGATCTAAGTGGGACACTCGTCAAAAACATAAAATCTATTTGCACGGCTTTCCAGAGAACTACCTTGATGTAGCAAAAGACTCTGTTGAACTTTGGAACGACGCTTTTGAACGCGTAGGTAACGGACGTCCGTTTGTGCCGGTCGTTTCAAACGAAAAGTACAGCTTTGATCTTCGCCGAACTTCTCTTGTGTGGATTGATGACCGTAGGCTTTCTTACAATGCGCCAATGGGCATTGGCCAAGCTATGACCGATGTTAAAAACGGTAAAATCCTTTGGGGCCAAGTCACTCTTTGGGGCGGACGCCTCGACGAAATTATTAACAACTATTCGCCCAACGCCGATGTGTCAGCACTCGGCAAAACTTCAGACGGTGGTGCACCAATAGTCCAGTTAGGCTTAATGGCTAACGATGGACCTTTTTCTGACAAAGCACCTCTCTTGCCTGCAGAGATTATTGCCAACACTTCTGTAGAACAAGTTAAAGCCGGCCTTATGAATTCTTTCATGCAAGAAGCAGAAGCCGCAAAAAATTATAGCCTTCTCTTAAAAGATGGCGGCGCTCAAGACTTAATGACTGCAACTTCGGGCTTCAACCCTGTTGCAGGTTTAGTGAATTCATCTCTAAGCCCAGAAAACATTCTGAAAGATTCCGAAGGTCTTTTTAAGTATCTTCAAGATATGGAAGCGCGAACAACAGCCCAACTGCAATCGCAAACCATGATTAATTCTATGGCCCAAGAGATGAGCCAAATCGCAATCAAAATGCAACAGTCTACAGTTGCGCAGGCAGATGCAGGCATTTACACGGCCGATTACTTGCAAAAATTGATCGGAATGCCGACTTTAAAAGAGTCCCTTGCTTATTTGCCTGTGAGAAATCACAAAGCCTTAACCGCCCTTATGGGACAAAAAGAAGTTTCGAATCAATCCATCATCAACTACCTTAATGCTCAAGACTCAAGCCTTAAGATCGATTACCACGGCGGAAGCCAATCGGACCTTTTGTCTCCTACTACATTTGACCTAGATCGGACATTTGCAGACCAAGCCGCCGTCGTTGATTATGCCCTTCAGAAATACAATATAGACAAAACACAAGCGGCTCGTGCCCTCGCGAAAGATTTAATACTTCACGAGATTGGCCATATGATTGGTCTTGGTCATAACTTTAAAGAAAATATTCTACCAGAAGCCGGCTCGGTTCCAGAAACTTCTAAGTACCATCTTAAGCCAGAGCTTTTTAAGTATTCAAACCAAAGTAAACTCGCAAAAGAGAACTTCACTAACTATACGACTGTCATGGGTTACAAAAACGGCATCACAGATGTGTTAACGCCTTACGAAGACATCTTGCCAGGTCCCCATGATCTTTTAGTTCTTGAATATCTTTATAACCGCCGTTACCCCGTCTATCCCGAAAACGCAAAAGGCGAAGGCGACTTTAAGTTTCAGCCTTTAACTGCTGAAGGCTTAATTAAAGAAAAAATCACTTATACAGAGAATGGTAAAGCCACTCAGTACCGAGTCGCATTTTACCCTCAATGTAACGACTTTTATGCCTCTGTAACAGTTGACCCATATTGTGCTCGTTGGGATCGTGGTTATAACGCTCCTACAATCGTTGAAAACTACTTTGAATCTTACAACGGCAATTTGAATTCTCAGCTCACTGCGTTTTCAGAGTCTGTTAGCCGTGGAAGTCCTGAAGGACAAGAAGGCAGTCTTTGGGGCAAATCACTCAATACCTTTAGTCGCGCTCGATTGTTTTACGATTATATGCGCCAAAAATTTGATCCTGAAATTCAAACTTTGCTTAACGTAGGCGTTGAAGAAAGCTCTCGCAACATGCTGAATTTTTCTGAGACCTGCCAATACGTTCACAAAGAAAGAATCGGTCAAGTCGCAGGCCTAGCAACTCCGGATGCAAAGCTTTATGAGTTCTTCAAAAAACAGGGCCGCGAAGAATTAGTAGAATTATGTGCAGCGAATGCTCTTACTATGCAAAAGCTTGAAACAATTCTTCAAGTATCGGGTAAGGACTATACGCTCATCGATTACAACAACCGCTTTGTACCATATATCCAAGGTGATGAAGTTCAAGGTAATTGGAATCGCGCTTTTGGAGCGTGGAAAGAACTTGCTCGTCGTCCAATGAAAATCAGCGCCATGATGACGCTCACAAGTCCCCGACCGTTTATCATGTTGGGCGGTTGGACTTGGCCCGTTGCGCTTTATAGCCGACCCGATGGTGGCTATCATATGAGCTCACTCTATCCAAAAGAATATACAAGTGCGATCGCCTCAGCGACCGAGATGAATATCACCATGGGTAACAGCTCGTTTGACCGCAACACAAGCATTGGTCAAACCGTGCTTTCAATGGGATATTTTTTAAGACAATCTCGATTCAGTAACGACTCACTGAAGCTTTCTACACCATTCTTAGACAACCTTCGAAACCAAACTAGCTTCAAGTTCAGCATGGTCGCCGTAAAAGTGACCCGCAAAGCGGAAGACGGTAAAGAAATTGCCAAAAAATTCACGGCTGTTGTTTCGAACCCTTATATGGGGATCACCGAAACCATTCCTGAAATCTACATGTATACAAATGATCGCACCGTCATCCTACCGCCTTCACAAAGCTTAATGATGCCCATGACAGGAATTCGTTGGATGGACGATACTCAAGGCTATTATTTTGCAATTAAGCTCGACTATTCAGACGACTTCTATGACCGACTTAAAACTAAAAACGTCAGAAAAACTTTGGAGCAAGCCTACTACCCCGTAATGAAAAAGTGCATCGAGGGTGACGAAAGCTTTAACGGTTTACGCTACTACTTTAACGAAGGTGCATTTCCTGGGTTCAAATTCCCGCACACGATTGCACAAAAAGTTGAAGATAAAAACGTTTTCTTTAGAAGCTTAGAAGCGGAATTTGAAAATTACTACCGGAACGAAGACAACTCTGAAGATAAAAAACGTTTTGATAACGCGCCAGATCCTCGCAACTGCGAAGAAGCTTTAAGAAGCCAGGGTTTACTTGTCATGACCGCGGCCGTCTTGAATGGTTTCTATCTGGACGGAATCCTCGACTACATTGAGAAAGGAAACTAAGATGAAAAATCTTTTTCGTTCTCAATTTAAATCTCTGAGTATCTTGCTGGTAGCTTCCCTTACAGCAACGGCCTGCACTGGTAAAAAATCAGAACGGACGGTTCATGAAGGGCCGCAAGTCTATGAACAAGCTCTAGAGCCGACTATTCAGCCCAATGAGATCAAGGCTTTTATCGCAAAGAAAGACTATAACTCCGCAATTAACAAAGCGACAAAAGCGGCAGACCTCTTGGCTATAGTCTCAGAAATCGGAAACGAAATCTTAAGTGAACGTTTGCTTGAGAGCAGTTTTGCCAGAAGCCAAGACTACACAAAAGCTTTATCTCTATTTAATCGAGCACTCATTAAGGCCCTTGATTCTGACCGCGCCGAAGTCGAAGCCTCTGGCTGGCTTAAAAGATTTCAAGCGGCGGTCTTAAGTGGTTGCCAAACAGATCTAAAAGATTGTTCAAAGCTTTCAGTATTTCAGCGCGATCACCTGAGTTCAAAACTGTTTCTAGAATCAGTTTCGAGCTTAATCACAGAACTTCGGCAAATTCGAGCACGCCTTAACCAAGAAGTAAGCGAAAATGAAGCTGCTTCGTTGAAAGCCTTGTACGGGCAAAAACTTATCTATTTCTATCGACTTCTTCCGATTGCGACTATTGTGAACAATTCGCAGGTCTCTGAACAGATCAGCATGCTTTATGTTGAGTTCGGGGCCGATCAGTTTCGTTACAACGGCACTCAGCTAGATGCTAACCAGCTGCGCTTTCACCAGACTCAACTAAGTCTCGCACTTACACAAATGCGCGACTCAAAGAATCAAAAAAGTCAGGCTCAGTACTGTGGGGTAATTAACCAAATCAATCCCCTTCATATGTCTCAAGATCTTAAGCAATGGATCGATCAAAAAACTATTAGATCTTATGTCGAAGATTTTTTTGTTTGCAACAGCTCTGGCCAAGCGATCGATAAAGTTGTTTCTGAAACAATTAATAACGACCGAAACACTCAAGTCGCTAAATGGTATGAGACGCATGCAGAGTGTAAGGATCAAAAGCCGCAACACTGTAAGATTGCGATCCCTACTACCACTATCAAAATGGCAGATCACGGCTTCTTTTATACCAAAGCCGATGTTGAAAACTGGCCTGAAATGTTTCACCGACTTGGGATTGACATTAAAGATACAAATAGCACTGAGTTTTATGTCATCAACAACATCTTTTACGAAAAGATGGATGCGGCCATGGTGCAAAGCTTATGGAAGCGCGCCCAGATCAAAGACGACAATGAGTTTTTCAACTTAATTCGTGGCTATGCACGTCTACAAATGGCGTATGCGACTAAACTCACCATCTCAAACTTTTCCGTACTTCTGCAGAATGAATTCGCCAAAACCGGAAGTCTTGCCGCTGATTCTTTTGAAGAGATCCAAAAGAATATCGACACGCCTTCAAAAGAACAGTGGGATATTTTAGACCGTCGTCTTCGTTTACTTAAAGACTTTTTGGTCGAAAGTTATGATCAAAAATATTCTCGAGCCAACTTAAGCGGTACCCAAAGAGCGACTCAAGAAAATTTCAATCGGCTCAAGCAAGAACTTGATTCAACTCACGAAAATCTCGCAGTCAGCGTGATTAAACCTCTCGAAATAGCCATGTTCTACTACATGGCTAAAGCCCAAGGTCAGCTGCAAATTAAACTGAGCTTTCTTAGAGACCCTTGGGTTATTGATGCAGACGAAGCCCTTGCGAGCCTCCTCACAAGAAATGACAAGTCCCTTACTTTTTTTGGGTTTGGTCCTGAAATTGTCGAAATCGACAGTATTCAGATTCCTCATTTCTTTGATAATGCACTACGAATAGGGATCTTCGATCATATTCCTTTTGATTTGTACCAGCGCGACCAAGAGTTGCGAATTTCAACTGAAGATTTCTCGATTAACTCTGAGTTTCTCTTCTTCCAACAGGTCTTTAAAGATTTGTTTACTTACCACCAGCAGCAGATTTCGACGGCGACCGATCGTTTAAACGATTTCAAAAATGATGTCAGCTTTTGGACACGATTTGAAGAAGTCTGTGCCGACCCAATTAACGCATCCGTAAACTTTACGGCCAATGCGGACTTTAGATATTCAACCCTCGTTAAGGATAAAGAGCTCTTCACTCGTATTTCATCAATCTATACTTCAAAAGATACGCTTACGCACTGGCGGTCAGACCGTCGCCGCATCGATAAATTTGTCGATGTTCTAAAGGCGCATTTCGCAGACCCAGCAAATTTGACAGCCGCAAAAGTTGAGCAGAGTGCTTTTATTTTAAGCTCCATCGACCAAGCCTATAAAGCCTATACTCAACAAGAGGTTGCCTTCAACCAGGTGGTGTTTGAACTTGATCAGAAAGTCGTGAACGCTAAAAACAACTGTCTTGTGAAAATCTACGAGGCCGACCAATTTAGAAAGCGACAAATCTTAGCTGAAAACGTGGACTACTATAAAGATGTTCATGCCGCGATGACGCTTTTAAATATTGCGGGACCAACTGGGCAAAAGAGCGATCTCAATGCTTCGATCACTGAATGGATGACTGCGAACTCGACTCTCTCAAGCGCACAAGAAGTCGGCAATAGAATGAAGACTCTCGTAAGAAGAGCTACTGAAGCCAATCTGCTCTCTTCAG
>CAZDFM010000177.1:0-5980 GCA_964504465.1 uncultured Pseudobdellovibrionaceae bacterium
GTCCTGCAGGCGCGACTCCAAACGCTGAGGGTGGTTTCATTATGTCTGGTGGAGACATGAAATACGGAGTTCAATTAGGTCGTGAGTCTGCAATGGCAGATAATGTTGCGACTGCAAACGCATTTACTGGCGGTCCTACTACTCTTGTAGCTCCTCAAGACACTCTTGAGCTATTAGTTGGTGGAAATGCTGGCATGAAATGGGGCGGAAGCTTTCTTTATCAACGTTCAAAAGACGATCTAGAAACTCCTGCAGCTGGAACACCTAGCACAGAAACTTCTGGCTACGAATTCCGCGGTGGTATCGAACAAGAAATGTTTGGCGCTCACGCTCGTTTGAACCTTATGAACAAGTCAGAGTCTGATTTCGGCGCAGGCGCTTCAGAAGAGCTTGAAGGCACATTCGGTATTTTGCTTGGTGGTAACTACAAGCTTTCTGCCGATGAGACTGTATTTGCAGAACTTAACTGGGACGAATTTGAAGCTAAAAATTCTGGAAACACTTTCAAGTTTGACACTACTGTTCAAGAAGTAGCGGTTGGATATGCAAAAACTTTGGCTAAAGACGCCAACACTTGGTTCTTCTATTCTGCTGCATTTGCTTGGCAAAAAGCGGAAGCTAAAGAATCTGTGGGCGGCACTAACGAAAAGTCAGAAGCTATGTTCATCCCCTTTACTTTGGGTGTTGAAGCTGAAGCGACTACTTGGATGACTCTTCGTGGTTCAGTTTCTCAAAACGTGCTTCTTGCACAATCTAAGTTTGCAGACGACAAATTTGAAAACTCTCCGAACTCTACAACTGTAGCAGCCGGCGCTGGTTTCAAATTCAACTCATTGACTCTTGATGCTACTTTCAAAGGCACATCAACTGGAACAATCGACGCTGTTAATCTTTTTAGCAATGTTGGGATGACTTACGCTTTCTAATTCTGAATAATTAAAACATTGGTATCAAAATCAGGCCCAAGGAAATCCTTGGGCCTTTGTTTAGGAGGAAACCATATGAAGACCCTGTTACCCGTTTCTGTGATTATCTCTGCGGTAGCCCTAGCTGGATGCTTGGGATCAGGCGGAGACCGACCCTTTCCCGTAATTAACAATAGTGCAACTTCTTCTGGCGGTGGCGCTGGTGGAATCGTTTTTGAAGTTCCAACTGGACCTGCTGGTAAAGTTTCGGCAACTGATGCCCAGTCTCTTGCGACAGGCGATTTAGCCAATGTAAACAACCTAGCAAACCCTAAAGATGGGGGCGCCTCGTCTGTGACAACTGGACTAGCTTCAGTTCCCGGCTTTGGTACTTTGTCTGTAGAAGGTGGCTCAGGAACTCGGCCCTTTAAAGTTCGTCAGACACTTAGCCCAATGGATGAAGGCATTGATGATTGCCTCACCATGAGCGGAAACGATGCAGATAATGATAGCGACGATATCGTAAAATCAGTGACCTACACTTTTGATTGCAGCATTAACTCTGGCGGCAACGACGGAAAGTTCACTTTCTCAGGCAGTATGTCTTATGAAGATGAAAACGACAATAAGCCATTCCCTGAAGCCGGATATCAATTCGTGTATGACAATATGTCATATAATTCGACCTACAACGGTCACACGACAAGTTACATTTTCAACGGAAGCTTTAAGGTTTACACAGAAGGTCGCACGTCTAAAATGTCGAGTGCCTACGAAAGCTTTATGCAAACCGACGAACCTAGCCACGCTAAGTATAATGGCAAACACGCCTATTTTATGGACTGGTCTATGACTCCTGTCGATGCAGCCAATCCTTATGTTGACGGTCAGATTAAGTTTAGTGGTTTTTATCAAAACACTCAAAACTATGACATCGTTCTTCAGTATACGGGCTCGGTTACATATGCAGCGGCTTGCAATGGTTTCTATGAAAACGGAACTATCACGTATGTTGACGGTTCAAATAACAAAATCGTTTACACCTACACGAACTGCAATGTTGCTGCGACCTACAACGGTACAGCTTTATCACTTTAATATTTGAAAACTTTTTGAATTTAAAAGGAGGCTTTACGGCCTCCTTTTTTTTGGCATAGATCTTAAAAATAATAGACCAGGATTGCACCTAAGTTTCGAGGTTCGCCGTTTTGTAAATAGAGTCTTTCTTCCCAATTTGGGGGTTCATTCGCGAAGTAATAGGCTCGAGTCCCATAACTCTCGCTCAAAACATTTGTGGCCCACAAACTCAGTTCCCATTCGCCCAGCCGATATTTAAAACCCAAATCCAGCATACTCACTGACCTTGCTTCAAGCTCATGATCGAGAGAATAAAAAGACCTGCCCCAAACTTTATATTCCGAATAAAAACTCCAGTGCTCGCGGAAATATTCTGCCTTGAAAGAGCTGTTCCAGCGGGGTGAATCTGAAAACCCCCGTCCACGCAGTTCAGCTCTCGTGGGGCTTTCTTCAATTTCTGTTTCAAGAACTCCCACGTTTGCAGTTACCTTGATATGTGCCCAGTTTTTCTGAGCTGTAAGTTCCGCACCATACGCACGGCTTCGCCCTACATTCGATGTGTAATAGAGATAACTGCTCGGATCGGTCGGATCGAGTTGCGTTGAAGTCTTGACCTGCTGATCCTCGTACCGATAACCAAACACTTTTGCTGAAAACAGATAAAAACCAGGATTCCATTGGGCGCTCACTTCGGAATTGATGACGTTTTCTGCGCCGAAAACACGGCGCTCCTGTGGCAACGTGAAATCAGTGTTGAACGACCCGCCCCGATATCCTCTTTGCAATAAAAAACCCAGCGCTAGAACCGGCGTCAATGCGGTATCGGTTTTAAAATCGGCTCCCCATAGGCTGAAGGATCTTTGCGAATCCTCCCCGGCATTCATTCTGACGTCTTGATACTCTCCTCTTACACTGAGCTTCCAATCCGTATTGCTCAAGCTCCCTTTTTGGGCAGCAAACAGTGCCGTGTTCAGTGACCGAAGTTCAGTTTCAGCAAACCTTCTTATCAGTTCGTCTTGGTAGGCACGGGTAATTTGTTTTTCTCGATATTGATAAAAATGAATCCCCAGCTCAAAACCTGAGTTGAAGACATGAAACAACTTTTGATGAAGTTTAAAACGATGGCGGTCAAATTCACTGAAGTAGTTGTAGTCCGCATTCCAGCCTGGGATTTGCCTCCAATATGTGTTGTTCCCCCAATCTTCATCGTAGGACTCAAGTTGTTGGGTGAACGTGGTCGAGAGGAGACTATGTAAATGTCCACTAGGAGTTGGGCTTTCCCAATTAATTGAGTGTCCATGAACTTGATGACGGTCTTTTCCTGGATGATCACTGAGGGTGCGAAAACTTTGATCAAAATTCCAGGCGTCATAACCATTATTGTGACGAGCAAAGAGATGATGATGCGTGATCGTCTGTCCCGCAAAAGAATAAGAGCCTCCTCCAACAAACTCTGCTTCGTCCCGTGTATGGGTCGGCTTATCGTAGAACTGGTTCTGATATGGACCATCCGATTTTAAGTACCCTAAATTTAAAAAATACTTTCGCTCAGATCCCGACGGGTTTCGCAAAGTCACGGTGCCCGCCACCGTGTTATACTCCTGGGCTTCAATTTTAATATTCCGACGGCAGTCCTTACTTGTCAGACAACTCCCCACTTCAAAACTTCCAGCAATAGCTTTAGAGCCCCAAGCTTGAGTTTGAGGACCATACCTAGCTTGAACACTTTCACCGCCAAACAGAGGGAGAGTTGAGGCTTCTTCAGAAAGATCGATGCCTTCATAAAACACGCCAACCGCGCTGACCTGCGCATGTTCAAATTGCTCGCGATCGCCCAGCCCACGAATCTGAAAGAAGCGCTGTCGATTTGATCCACCGGAGCGAGAAAAATTCGGAAGCTCCTGAAGTGTGTGAGCAAGATCTTTTGGCGGACCTGTCACTTCTGAAATGACTTCCATCACTGAAGAATCAGCGATATTTTCATCGCGAACTTCGATCGTAGGAATACGAATCTCATCGGCGTATGATTTTTGAGTGAACGGAACAAATAAAATAATGAGGATTGCAAGCGAGCGCTGCATCACCTTCTCCCTCCGTCGGTACTAACCGAATCAGGTTCTATGGGTCCCGCGCTCTGATTTTTTTAGAATCTAGCCCGATCTCAGGTCTTAAAGACCACCCCAAAAGGTTTATGATTTGAGCACAAAAACAAATTAATGCTGAAAGATCAAGCGGTGTTCGCTATTTTTTGACGAATCCTTTTTCAAGGATGAAAATAGCCAAAACTTAGATTCATCCAAAAGGAGTATCTCGATGACAAATCTTATGTTTCAAAAAATGGCTGCACTCACTTTGTTGTTTGCAAGCTTTTCGGTGCAAGCAGCACTCGTAAAATCCGACGTGGAGTACAAAGTAGGCTCTCAGACTATGCAGGGATACCTTGTATATGATGATGCAAATAAAGGAAAGCTTCCGGGCGTCCTGGTAGTTCACGACTGGTTAGGTGTTACGGAAAAAACCAAAGAGCGCGCGGATATGCTCGCAGGCCTTGGGTATGTTGCATTTGCTGCGGATGTGTTTGGCAAAGGAAAACGCGGAACCGATAACAAAAGCGGCTCTGAGCTTTCTACACCTTACAAAGAAGATCGAAAGAAATTTCGAGAACATTTAAAAGCGGCGATGAAAGAATTCAAAAAGCAAAAGATGCTCGACACCGCGAAAGTTGCAGCGGTTGGCTACTGCTTTGGTGGCGCAGGAGTTATGGAACTTGCACGTACTGGTGAAAAACTAAAAGGCGTTGTCAGCTTTCATGGCGGCCTTGATTCTCCCTCTCCGAAAGATGGAAAAAACATTAAAGCTCCAGTACTCGCCTTACATGGGGCCGACGACCCCTTTGTAAAAGATGAAGATCTCAAAGCATGGGTAGACGAAATGCGCACTCACAAAATTGACTGGCAGCTTGTAAAATACGGCAATGCTGTTCATTCGTTTACCGATAAAACTGCAGGCACGGACAACAGCAAGGGTCAGGCATACAACGCTTTAGCTGATGCAAGGTCTTGGGAAGCTATGAAAGATTTTTTAGCAGGAGTTTTTAAATAAGTAATGAAACGAACTTTTCCGCTCGCAAGAGACTCTTTTACCCTAGATGAAATCACTTCGGCCATCGAAGTTTTAAAATCAGGAAAGTATACGGCGGGCGAAAAAGTTCGAGAATTTGAAAATGCTTTTGCCTCATGGGTGGGCGCAAAACATGCGCTTTTGGTAAATTCTGGTGCTTCTGCAAATTTACTTTTAATCGCGTCACTTCTTTATCGGACAACCAACAGAGCACTTTTAAGAGCAAAAGATGAGGTGATCGTCCCGGCTTTGAGTTCACCCTCTACTGTCTGGCCTCTTGTTCAACTTGGATTAAAACCTGTGTTCGTAGATAGCGATCCGGTGACATTGGCGATCGATTTGACTTCAGCAAAACATGCAGTCACGAACCGAACTCGGGCCGTAATAGTAAAGCACGTACAAGGAATTGCTGCCGAAATGAAACCTTACGTGGAGTTTGCGGAACGCGAAGGACTCATCTTGCTTGAAGATGCTGGCGGTAGCCTTGGAACCTATTTTGAAGAGCAACATGTAGGTACGTTTGGTTATGGCGGTAGCTTTTCACACCATTTCTCTGAACATCTGAATACGATTGAAGGCGGAAGCATCGTTACAAATGATTCAGAACTTTATGCAGACTTAAAATCTCTTCGTTCAAATGGAGTCCTAGGAGATCATACAAATCGCGCTCATTTCATAAATAGCTTCGAAGAATTGGACCCAAGATCCCTCTTGATTCTTCCGGGCTTTAACGTTCGTCCGACCGAACTGCAGGCAGCGATTGGTCTGGTGCAACTCGAAAAGTTAGATGAATTTTTAGATCGCCGAAGAAAATTAGCCATCGAGATTACTGCCTTTATTCAACAGTACACGCCCGCACTTCATGTTGTGGGAGCTGA
>CAZDFM010000178.1:0-5971 GCA_964504465.1 uncultured Pseudobdellovibrionaceae bacterium
GTGAGTCTCGGGAGAACCGACATTCTGGTAGGCAACGACCGAGTGGCACTCGGGAGCGACTTAAGACACCAGTCCATTGGTGGCGGTCTCATGCACAGTAAAGATGATCAAAGCTTTTCGATCTATGGAGCGCATACCTCGGCTTCAGACGAACCGTTTCAGCGTGAGAGAGACACCTGGGGCGAAGTTTTTGCGCAGTACACTTTTGCCGAGAAAAAATCTTTGCGTTGGGTCGCGGCCGCCCATTACTCCAAAAACCGAGGCTTTTTAAATAATAAGGTCATGCCTTTTGTTGGGGTCATTTATAAACCCAAAACTGAGATCACACTTACGATGGGCTTTCCGTATTTTAGAGTGGACTGGTGGCCACGCTATGATCTGATTTTTACGGCCGCTTTGACTCCTGTCAGTGGCAATGTCGAATTCAATTATATCTACTCTGATAGCTTGATGTTTTTTGTTCAAAGCGGAGTCGCAGCACGTTCTTATTTACATGTAGCTCGCACTCATGAAGACCACCGACTTATCTACGAAGAAAAGTATTTTGACGTAGGCTTTAAACGCATTCTTTCGACGCACACTTATGTCGGTCTAAAAGCCGGAACTTCGTTTGACCGCTCGGTCTATGAATCAAAAACGGTCTTTCGCTCTATTGGTCGACGTGAAGGCATCGAAGCCGATGTCACCGGCGGCGCATTTTTGGAGTTTATTTTATGAAGTACGCTTTCAAGATCGTCTTAAGCTTTGGAGCGATTGGGTTTTTATTTTTTCTCACGAATTCATGCGCTCCGTTTCAAGACTCCCCTTTCTCTGATCAGCTGCTGCGCTCAGAAAGAAACCTCAACGGAATGGCACTGGGGCGCATGAAACCTTCAAAGTTTATGGACGATGGAGTTTTAAGGATCGCGGTCCTCTCCGATTCTCACCAAAACTATAAACCGCTCGACCGAGTGATCAACAGTATTAACCAAACACCCGACATAGACTTTGTCGCCAATCTTGGCGACTTCACTAACAGCGCTTACAATATCGAATACAACCAGTTTATGGATTCACATACCAATATTGGCTACCCCACCTTGATCGCAATGGGAAACCACGATGCGATTGGCGCGGGCCCAAGTCTTTTTAGAAAAGCTTTTGGCGAGTCTAATTTTTGGTTCGAATCAAATGACCAGCGCTTTATCTTCTTTAATTCGGCAAACTGGGAAGATCCAAACAACTTCAGGCCCGACTGGCTTAAGACAGCCGTTGAATCTTCAAACAAACCTGTTTTTATTTTTACCCACGTGCCCCTAACCGACACCGAACGCTATCACGGCGAGGTTAAAGCCATTTTTGATGGCATCGTCGCAAGCCCTAAAGTACAAATTGTTTTTAACGGCCACAACCATGTCTATTTGTATCGAACATCGCCTGAGGGCACGATCCTTTTGCAAGCACCTCGAGTAGATGGAAACCAGTGGCTTCTCATAGAAGTCCGTGGACAACAACTTACCATTAACCGCTACAGCCCAGGAGAAGTGAAATCGGCTACCTTAAAGCCTTAATCTTTTTTTCTCTCCTGTGCTGTTCAAACCCTGCGCAAGCTGGCTGGCTAATGTCTGCAGAATATGCGGGTTTTTTGGGAACCTATTCCCTGGGCGGCGGCTATAGCTTTAACGAGAAACACAGCCTTGAATTTTTAATTGGAACTTACAACAACGGGCGAGCTCATTATCAATCAAACTTGCTGTATCGTTATTCGCGCTGGAGCGTTCCGTTTAAAAATCGAACCTGGATTCCTCTGCAGATCGGGGTCTTTATCCTTCAGAGTTGGGATCACAAGAATTATTTTAACAAATCGCCCGAGCCTTACCCTGAAGAAAACTACTATGAATCTACTTTGATACGATCGGGGCTTGAACTCGGAAGCACTATATTGGTGCCTGAATATAATTTGGGAATTTCGTACCGCTACCGGATGTTAGATAATGGACTTGTCGCGATTTATAACAACACCAATCGCGACCTTCAGTACTATACATCTTCAGGGTTAGGACTTCAGTATTACTTCTGATCCGTTTTGATTGAAGCTAGAACTTGCGGAATAATTCGTCGCCAGTCTTCTAAAACGTCAGCAATATCATATTCGAGAACGTCCGCGATTAAAGTTTGGTCGTTCTTATCAAATGAATTAATCAGTTCTTTAAAAGCTCGAGTGTGTTTACCTTCGAGTTCTTTCCAGTCTTCGACTAGATCAACAATATGAGTCCAATTTTCGAGCTGAGCCCGAATGAGAAAAATCGCATCCGTAAGCCAACGAAAGCCTTCAAGTACCTCTGATAAAACTTGAGTGACTTCTTTATCGATTGTGGCCTGATCTTTTACTCCGGGTCCGTGAATGTCACGGTAGCGGTTAGCAAGAGCGTCGGTTTCTTTGGCAAGATCGGGAATATAAGTCGTAATCGACTGAAGAGTTTGTTGCACAAGCTCTTCGGGACGATTCGATTGCACTTTAAGTTCTTTAATATCTGCGAGGGCTGATGCCGAAAAACGAGTCTCATCTTCTTCATGAAGCGCAAACCCATTCACAAAAATCTCGCATACAACTTCGCCGTTATCCCACATGCGGGATTCTACCGAAGTGATGATTTCTTTTAAATTTTCACAATCTGAGAACTCAATTTGGATCTGTTCATTCGACCAAGTTAAAGTTGTCATTTGCAGCTCCCTCAGCAGTTAAGTTAGCGGGTTCATCTTTAGTAAGCGTGTACAATTCAGCAATCTCAGAGAGCTTATGAAAAAGAGCACGTGTTTTAAGATAGATATCTTGAAACTCTCCTGGCCCCATTCGAAGTCTTTCTGTATCAAACCAAGCAATCAAAGGACGGATCTCGGGGACCATATGCGCCAATTGATTTAAGATCTGATCGATATGCGAGAGAATCTGGTGACTGACTTGATCTTTTGGCTCTACCGAAATTCGGTCCAACTGTTCGAGCGCTAGAGTCGAGAGTTCTTTGAGTTTTTGGATTCCCGAAATATTATCCGCATTTTCAGTTGCCGGAAACGGTCCGCCTGTATAAATCGCTTCAATCATGTGCCATGCAAAATCAGACGACTTAAACCCTTTGGGACTAAAACCTATAAGATCGTTTGAAACTCGTTCGATTACCGGTGAAGTCGCTTGTTCACCGTCTACCCAAAGGCAAAATTCTTGAACCACTTTTTCAGAATCCATCAATGCGGGCTCTTGTGCCCACAAAATACGGCTGCCCACTGCGCGTGGTCCGGTTTCCCAGAAATTCACAGAAGAGAAGCTTAAGTTGAAACAAGCTACTCCACAAAGTGAAGCCATATGAAGACCGACACTGTCTCCCCCGATTAATCCTTTTGAATTTTGAATCACTTCAAAAAGATCTACGATGCGGGTCATACCCACAAGATTAGCCACATTTTCTTCGGGCAAACCTGCGAGAGCACGTCTTGCAAGATCCTGATCTTCGGGACCGCCCACAACCACAAATTTAAAATTGTTTCGCTTCACAAGCTTAGATAAGACTTGTCGCCATTTGTAATCTGGAAACGACTTGTCTTCTTGGCTTGTTGCTAAATGTACTACGTAATATTCAGCAGGTAAATGTGACCGAAACGACGTCGGCGATGAGAGCGCCGGAGCCCAGTCCGTAAAAAGTAGATCCCGTCCCGAAACTGCAGCGAACACTTCACCCAAATGGTAACGATTCCAATTCCGAGTGCCTACTTGTGCGTAAAAATACGCACTGGCATCATCAGGGATCGCTAAATACCCATCAGTTTGTCGGCAATAACCTTTTACAACAGAATTTTCTGTTCGAATTGCATCAACTAAGTAAGAAGACGCCGGTGAAAAACTTAAATTAATTATTTCGTCAAATTTTTCAGCAGACAGTAAGTCCGCCATATCTAAAATTTGCGCTAACGAATCTTCAAGCTTTCCGCTGTTCACAATCGGAGCTAAAACGTCCCGTGTGTTTAACGTGTGCACTTTTAAAGGAAGATCTAAACCTTCCAAGGCTCCAAGAAATCGTTCTCGAACCATGACATGAAGCTCAGCTTCAGGATGAGAACGATGAATTGCTCTTAGAGTCGGCCAAGTTAAATAAATATCACCGAGTCGAGCGAGTTGAATTACGAGTATTTTCACTTTGGAGTTGCTCCCTAATAATTTCTTCGAGTAAACGTACTTTGCCAGCTTCTTTTGTATAGCCACGAGTTTCGACGATTTTTTGTGCCGAGAGCTCCAGTCGCTTTAAAGCGGTTTCAAGTTCAGGATTTGAACCTTTCATATTGTCTCCATTGCGTTGGTTTTAATTGATCGAATTAGTTTTAATTTAATGTCTTGGCGGTCAATATAGCCGCGCATGTGATTTTCTAAATCTCGAAGTGCTTTGAGATCTGGAACCTCACCGATTTGTACTCGTCTCGAGAGTTCAAGCATTTGGATAGATGTGCTCTCTTCTGCATTGCTCTCGACCCAGTCGTGAATCTTTTCACTTAGGTGTGCTAGACGAGTGCCGTCGTTGTTTCGGCGTGCAAAACTTTTGAGAGTCGTACTAATGGCTCGAAGACGTTCATCGACTTCATTCATTTCAGTTTCGATTTTTTTGATCTCACTCATTCGTGCCGAGGTATCAAGTTCCGGAAAGATCCAAGGAATTGAACTCTTGAGTCTCAAGCCTTCACTACCAAACTCACCCACCAGTTTTTTGTGAGCTTTTTCTAAGTAAAGCTTCCAAGCTGAACGGTTTAATACGGTCTCAAAAGCCCAACGACGGTCTGAATCGTCAAGCGGTAAAGCCGCCCAAAAATCGGATGCAAATCCAGTTCTTAAAATCAAAGCCTCACGCGCATATTCTTTGGCTATGGTTCTGAGTGCAGACCAGTCATTGCGTAAAAAATGGTGAAGCACGACTGACACCATTGAAGGCGAAAGTTCACCATTGGCCTGCTTTGATTTCAAAATCACTGCATCTTCGGTGTAGACACCGGTTTTGCGTTCGTCTGATGGACCAAAACAAAGTTCAACAACCGGTGCACCTGCGGCACTTGCCATATGTTTAATCGACGTATCCAACGACACAACTAAACGGGATCTTTTTAAAATACTAAAAGCTCCCTCTAAACTGCATATTGCGGCGTCCGCGCGTAAGCCCTGCACTCTAAGTTGCTCAACAAAGGCTTCAATACGAGCACTTTCATGAGCTCCACCTAACACTCTAAAATGTATCGACTTATCAAAAACGTGAAACTGCGTGAGCGCTTGGTGCCAGCATTGGTCGCTCCACTCTTTTTTAGGATCGCTTGTAGAAATCTGGATACATACCGGGCGCTCTTGCGGATTTAAGATTCTCGCGGCCTCAAGGTGACCAGCATCGGTCTCATGTAGACACAAAGCGCGGTCTTTTATTTCTACCTCTGAACCATACTGGAAAATATCAGAGAAATGAAAAATCTCGCGGCCTGTATTGTGATCGTTCAGATATTTGAACCATGGAGAAGAAAATTCGACAGCGCCATTTTCAAAATGCAACCCCACCTTTTTATTCGCATTAATTTGCGAAACCAAAAGGCCGCTAAGTCGGTTCTGAGTGAGATTGATAACCTGGCTAAACTTTTCGGCATTTAGCTTTCGGCTCCAAACTTCGAGTCTCTCTAAGCTTTGAAATAATGAGGCCTCTGCATCACCTAATGAAGCTTGTAGTCCGTCGCGGTCAAAGAAGTGAAACTTCTCAACGTTCTTAATTAACGGTGCAAGCGCTTTACACGATTGATTCATCAACAAATGTATTTGAGCCTCAGGATATTTTTTTCGAAGCCCTTCAAGGGTTGGGGTAATCATGACTACGTCGCCTAGGCGAAGCAGTTGTACTACAAGGATCTTCATTTTACCAACTCCCGCAAAGCTTGAATCATACAACCCGTCTTGGACCAGCGCTCCTCGGGTTTC
>CAZDFM010000179.1:0-5967 GCA_964504465.1 uncultured Pseudobdellovibrionaceae bacterium
ATACGGCTTAGCTCAGACATATGCCATTGGCTGCTGTCGACGTTGCGGTGGTCGCGAGAAGTAAGGGGCCGAAGCGTTTTTAGAATGTACAGATCACGAGCCATAGGGAGTACGGGACGACTTGCCCATGCGCCCTTGTCTGCGCGATTTAAAGGAGGCAGGTGGCCCTCTGAATAGTAAAAGTAGACCGAGCGATAGCCTGCTTGTTCGCGTTCTTTTAAAAAGCTCTCAGAGCTTTCATATTCGGGTTTGCTTGAAGAAAAGAACAGTACTTCGCCCCGAGAGTCTTTTTGTTCTTTGGGAGTCAAAATCGCCGTGCATTTACGGTTTGAACGGTAAGCTTCGAAGTCGACAATTTTTGAGCTCGCGCTTGAAACAACAGAAAAACAAAGAGCCGCGAGGCCGAGTAAATATATGAGTATTTTCATTGGTAAAAGAGTCATAGCCTACTCAGCTGAGTAGGCCTATTGGTTTCAAAAAACCGGGTCAAATTCGAGAGTGTTGAAACTCAAATGAAACCTGATTTAACATCAATCGATTGCTTACTTGCCTGAAGCCTTTCGACGAGTATTGTTTTCTTTAATTTTTTCTAAGATTTCTTTTTGTGCCGGCATCATGAATTGGCGGGAGGCCGTCACCACATCCATCATGACTTGCTCTTGCCGAGTCAAAACTTTCTGTCCAATAGGTGACTTATAAAATTCAATAAGCCCGTTAATTTCTTCTAAAGTGTAGTTCGCATCATAAATTTCAGCGATCTGAGCTTTGAGTTCGTCGAAATTCAACTTCCTAATTGAAGACTTAACAGCCTCTCTGACTTCTTTAGCCGTCTGTGGGTTGAGTTCTTGTTTTTGAGCCTGGAACTGGAGCTTTATTTGCGCATCGATAGTTTCGATCATTTTATCGGCATTAATAAATTGATCTGTATTGGTTATGCGCATGAGTTCAAAAATTTGCTGATTTTTTTGAGTTTGAGAATCGGTGGCAGCGTAAGAATAAAACTGAAAGAGTGAAAGAGCCAAAACAAGGATGCGGAAGACAGAATTCATAAAAGCCTCACTTTCATTGTGAATGTGGGACTTGATACAACGAGGCCATATTTTAAGCAAAAAAAAAGCCACCCTTGTGAGGTGGCTTTTTTCGAATCCGAAGATCCCAAAAACTTTTAACGTTTTGAGAACTGAGGACGACGACGAGCTTTGTGCAAGCCGTATTTTTTTCTTTCAACCATACGAGGATCACGAGTAAGAAGGCCGGCTTTTTTAAGTGGGCTTCTAAGTGCTTCGTCAAAAGCTAAAAGAGCGCGAGATAAACCGTGGCGAATAGCTTCGGCTTGGCCCGTGATTCCACCACCAGTTACAGTGATGTTAGCGTCGAACTTGTTGCGAGTGTCAGTAGTTAAGAAAGGCATAACCAAACAAGCGCGTGCAGAGTGAGTAGTTAAGTACTGATCCGCAGGTTTGTCGTTGATTGTGAATTTGCCTGATCCAGCTTTTAAGAAAATACGAGCCGCGCTCGTCTTTCTTCTTCCAGTTGCGTAGTAAACTTTTGCAGCAGCCATTTATTTCTAAACCTTTCTTAGAAAGAGAGCGCTTGAGGTCGTTGAGCATCATGAGGATGTTCAGCGCCAGGATAAGCTTTAAGTTTTTTGATGATTTGGCGAGAAAGCTTATTTTTAGGAAGCATTCCGCGTACGGCTTCAGTCATAATTTTTGTCGCGTCTTTTTGGTGAAGTTGTTCAGCATTTAACTGCTTCAACGATCCAAAGTAACGAGAGTGACGGTAGTAAACTTGAGTCAGCCACTTGTCGCCTGAGAATTTAATTTTGTCAGTGTTGATTACGACTACGAAGTCACCAGTATCAACATGCGGAGTGAAAGTGGGTTTGTTTTTTCCACGGATCACGTTCGCGATTTCAGTAGCTAAACGACCTACTGTTTGATCGGCGGCATCTACTAGCCACCATTTGCCTTCGACTTCGCCAGGCTTTGCATTCCAAGTTTTCATTGCTGTCCTCTTGTGGATTAATCTAACAAACGAATTTGTAATAAGGCGGTAGTATTAGAGTTTTCGGCACTGATTGTCAAGGTCCCTTGGATAGAGAACCTTTACTAAAAAGAGTCCTTCGGGGGGAGCCGTCGAACCGGCGGCCTGACGGGACTTGGCAGCCAAGATGGCTTGAATATCCCGTGGATCCCGCTTCTGGCGCACAAAATCAAGCTGGAGTCCGACAATGTTTCGGACCATCTGTTTCAAAAAACCCTCACCATGAATAGTAAAACTTAACCGAGAACCCTTGCGCTCCCAGTTGGCTGAGTAGATCTCGCGGACCGTCGTTAACACTTCACTGCCGGCTGTCTGAAAGCTGCTAAAGTCGTGTTTTCCCACAAAAAACTGAGCACAAGCTTGAAGGGCCTCAAGGTCGACGCGGTAGTTGATCCAAGTGCTGTAGGCGCTTAAAAATGGGTTCGGAGTGGGGCTGTTCCAGATGTTGTAACGGTAAATCTTACCTTCTGCCGCGCCCAAGGCGTGAAAGCTCATGGGGACTTCCCAGGCCCCTAAAATGCTTAGGTGGCGGGTCGTCATTTTATTAAGAGCGATCAGGAGAGTCTCTTCTTTAAAGGCTTTTGGAGCCACAAAGTGAGCGTTTTGGGCTAACGCATGTACGCCCGCATCGGTGCGTCCAGAGCCAATGACCCGAACTTTTTCGTTAAAAAAGCGGCTCAGCTTTTCTTCGAGCTCGCCTTGAACCGTGGGTTTTTCGGACTTTTGCTTTTGCCAGCCGCCAAAGTAGCTGCCGTCATAGGCGAGCAAGAGCCGGATTTTTTTAGCGTTTGGACCATATTGGGGACGAGTCATGGGATCTTATAATATGAAGGAGTCTTAAAACTCCATCAGAAAACCACCGTTGATCAAATCCGAAGAGAAATCGAACTTACCCCCGAAAGAAACCATATTGCGATATTCGAGAGCGACGTGAACCGCATTGATCCCGTACTCAGCATCTAAGTTAAAGGCTGAGATCGCGTCGAAAGAGGTAAGATTAATTTGAATTCCGCCTGCGGCGTAGCCCGCGGGCGAGAAACCGAACTTGGGGTTTCCACCATCATCTCTGAGTTCTGCAAAGGTCCATCCCATCACGCCGCCATCAGCGTAAGGGATAAGAATTTGTTTGTCCCAAAACTGGGCTCGATAAACGGCGCCTGCAGTATTGGGAAAAGCGATAAACGTGAAGACTTCTTGGGGATCGCGATTACGGTTTTCATCGAAGTCGTTTTTGAAGCGTCCGTTGCCGTTTGCAAAGAAAAGCCCAGAGCCTGCTTTCAGTCCGATTTTTCCTAAGCGGGACTTCCAGAGCTGCCATTCGTAATCAATTAGCACGATGGGGCTATTTGACTCAGGATAATTTTCTTCGAAACTTGTTTGGTTGTCTGTGTTTTCTAAATTAATGGGCTCATACATTCCAAAACGCACGGACATCGCCCGGTCTTGGGGAGTGGACTTTGTTTTATAAATGTAGGTCTTATCTTTGGTGATCCTTATCAAACCTTTTTCGGCCAACGGATGCTTGATGCGCTGAGTGCCGCGGGCCTTTCGTGGATCAAAAGGCTCAGGCTTTCGGCGAATTTGAGGTACGGGTTCAGAATCGAGTTCGGCAGAGGTTTCTTCTAACGGTTCTACTGAATCTTCTTCGCTGATTTGAGGAAGTGGTTCGTCGGAGCCGTCTTCAAAGAATTCCTCTTCGGTGTCTTTAACCTGAGCCAAGACATTTTGGTTTATTGAAACTGAACTCAATAAAACCAAGAAACAAAGTAGCGAGGTAAAAAACTTTTTACTCAAAGGCTTTCTCCTCGGAAGTAGGAGGAGCGCGGAGTAAAGTTTTAAATCCGAAAATCAACAAACCTAAAATTAGAAAGCTCAGCGCGAAAGCTGCTGTTAGACCAAAGTGAACTCCGACCCATGCAAAGCCCCAAGCAGGCCATAACACTGCTTGAATGATCGGGCGTGACCAAGAGTTCTCGGCCACCCATTTGCCAGCGTACGGACCTTTTTTGTAATAGAACTGAACAAACTTTTTGCCGAGGGCAAAACGATTTAAGATTTTAGAGCGAAAGTTTCGGAGAACATCTAAACGTTTATCTAAGGGGCTCCCATAAGCGGCCGTCGCGATAAAGCAGTTAAAGTCTTCTGTGAGAAGGCCTAAGACTTCGTCGGGACGAGCGATAAAGGGGCAGGTTTCAACATCTAAGTTACCGAGGCTACGACTGCCGCCGGCACAGTCGTAAGCCGTTCCGCATTCCGCATTGATGACGGAGTCGTCAGTGAAAGCGAAAATGTTGTTGGCTTCATCTACCGTCGCAACCCTGAAATAATAACGGGTTCCGTTTTCGAGCCCATCGACAATTTGATTGTCTAATCGAATTTCACCGTTTTCTTCTTCGGTGATGCCAATGTCAGCTGGGCTGAGGCTCTCATTTGGATCGCAAATAAAGTTTTCGGTACTCATAAAGACACGAATACCTTGCAGGGGAATAGTCACGCTCGTCGTACCGTCGCCGATTCTAGGGTCATCGATTAAGACTTTGGCGTCACCGGCAGCGGCTGCAAAATAGCATAGACCCGCATCGGCGTCTTGAACCGAGGGATCACAACCTTTGTTTGTGTCGAATGCTGTCGTGCGCGTTCCATCCGAGTCTTTGTTGGGGTCAAAGACCTTGATACTGACGGTGATACTTTCTTCGCCAGATTGAAAGATAGTGTCGCGGTCCTCATCAAGTCCCACTCGAAGGCTGCCGGTAAAAGGTTTTGAGCAGTCTGCAACTTGAGTGAAGGCTTCACAGATTTCGCCCCAGGTCGCAAATGCGGACACTGTCACTTGCGCTGCTGTCGTGGGATTGCCAAACCTATTACCTATCCGAGTTCCGGCTGTGTCATCAGCTCGAGCGAGAATGGGAGTCCCTGTTTTAGTGTCGGACTGAAAATCAAATCGCAGTTGCAAGTTTTGGTAGATACGTCTTTCGTTACAAGCTTTGAGTCCGGTTGTAGTTGCGCAGCTGTTGCAAGGGTCTACATTGTTGCCCGTACACGCCTCACCAGCGGTCCCGCCAAAGACGGAGGTCCCAGTTGTTTCGGTGGCGAGTTCAAAGTTAGAAGCTCCGGCGATATTTGTGATTAAGACTTTTGCCGAAGCCGAAAAACCAAATTGGCCTACGCCGAATGCCACTAAACCGATTTTTAAAAGCTGTGCTGGGTTCATCTATATTATTGAACCGGCCTTTGGTGGGATTGTCAAAAAAACCCTCACTTAGGTCCGGTTCGGGTGAGATTTTCTTTAGCAGAAGATCTTTTCTGCGATCTGGATGCCGTTAAGAGCGGCCCCTTTGCGAAGGTTGTCGGCGACGACCCACATGAGCCAAGTTTTCTTGTCATTAAGATCTTGGTGAACGCGGCCCACATAAACGGCATCACGGCCTGAGGCCTCAAAAGCCGTTGGGTACTTAGAAGATTTTGGATCGTCAATTAACTGTAGGCCTTCCATATCTCGGAAAGCCTGATGAATTTGTTCTTGAGTCACTTCATTTTTAAAGGTCACCCAAACAGCTTCGCTATGCGAGTTAATAGCGGGAATTCGGACCGTAAAAGCTGAAACGCTAAGTTCAGGCAGACGCATGATCTTTTTGGTCTCGGTCATGATCTTAACTTCTTCGCTGCAGTAACCTTGATCGTTAAACGAACCGATTTGAGGGATACAGCTAAAGGCAATTTGATGAGGGAAGGCTTCAACTTTTACAGTCTCAGCACCGTCGAGGTAATCTTTGAGCTGATCTACAAGTTCGTCGCGGCCCACTTTACCCGCGCCACTTACAGCTTGATAAGAAGACACAAAAATTCTTTCTAAACCAAATTTTTTCAAGGCTTCAAGGGCTACAACCAATTGAATGGTTGAGCAGTTGGGATTGGCAATAA
>CAZDFM010000180.1:0-2521 GCA_964504465.1 uncultured Pseudobdellovibrionaceae bacterium
ACACCGAACGGCGCAGGACTTGGACCAGTAAGGCCCGTCTCTGTCTGAAGGCCCGTGTTAGTAATTGTTGAGGTAAAACTTGCACCGCTTCCGGTATAAACAGTGCCCAATGAATGTGAAACTTCACCGTCAATTATAAGTTGAGCGTTTGGACTTTGCGCCACTGCCATACCCGAAATGCTGATATCCGAGGTGCGATTGCTCGTGCCGTTGTGATAAGCCACTCTCAATTTTGCGGCGTGGTTTCCGGCTGCGGTTGGAGCGTATTCGATTATACTTGTACAGGTGGCTCCCGGAGCAAGTGAAGAGGCACAAGTTCCGCCAATAGTTCGAAACGGAACTGCTGTCACGCTTACGCCAAGCGATGTCGCAGGCGAAACGCCTGTGTTCTTTAGCGTATAAGTTTTAGTACGCTTAAAGTTTGCCACGATATTACCCACACTTGTGTTGCTATCAGCGCCCACTATAGTGGCTTCAAGACTTTGTCCGCCAACCAAAGTGAAATTCAACGATTTAGGTTCGGAGCCATCATGATAAATGATCTTGAGGTTTTGGCTTACAACGCCTGTCGTAACCGGTGCATATTCAATCACGACCTTACAACTTGCACCCGGAAGAATAATCGGAAAACAGCCACCGACACCCGGGAAGCTGCTGCTTCCTTTGTAACGAAATGGGGGCTCTAGCGCTCGTCCTGTCACCTGCTGTGCCGCTCGGTCGCCATTGTTTTGCAATGTGAAATGATATTCAATGACTTGACCCACATTCGCAGTACCAAAATTGTGCGGCGAACTCTCTTGCATAGAGAGAATTCCGGGCCCTTCTCCGTCTTCGAGTAAATAAGAAATCCACTTTCTAAATATGTCGATTTCAGGCGGGCTTAGAAGCGGCTGATCCTTTGGCATATTGTTGTGTAAAGCTAAGTACAATTTTGAACTCTCAGGTTGGCCCGGAACAATCCAGCCATTTGCGATTAAGAATTCTTCATTGAGGATTTGGCTTGGCTCAGCTGAGCCCGCGCCCTCGTGGCAGCTTGCGCAGTAGGCAACTCTGAGCTGATGACTCTTTGAACGCATGATCTCGAGACTCTCTTCTTCGAAAGCCATGGAGGGCTGATCGAGCGAGTCTTCCATTTGTCCTGCACAATTTTGAAAGCAGAACGCCACTCCGAGTGCGAGCAAAAAACTCAATAAAATTTTGGGCTTTGAACTGGGCACGGGGCAGAAGTCTCCTGAGCGAACAGATTCAGTGTACTATTCGGAGAAAGTCCCGCAAGACTAAAGGCTTAGCTCTCGAAATAGTGTCTCATATTGATATCTCTTTAAAAAAGTGGCAGTATTCGGGGCTTCGACTAAAATAAAAAGCGAGTCTTTGAATGCTAAGCCAGCCTGTACCTCAATTTTCTATCGCACAGATGTCAGACATCCCTGACATGGTGGCACTTATTGATTCCGTTTATCGAGGCGAAAACTCTAGAAAAGGTTGGACGACCGAAGCTGATTTTCTTGATGGCCAAAGAACCGATAAAGAGCTTATTCAACGTGAGATGAGCAAACCGGACAGTCTGTTCTTATTGATCCGCGAACAAGGTCGACTGCTTGCCTCAGTTCACCTCGAAAAAAGAGAAACCTATGCTTATCTTGGAATGCTTTCCGTCGATGTTAATGTGCAAAACAAGCAATTAGGTCGACGAATACTCGAGTATGCTGAGGGCTTTATTCAATCGGAGTGGAATCTTTTTGAACTTCGAATTACGGTTCTACATTTAAGGCCCGAACTTATTGCCTGGTACGAGCGTCGCGGCTTTAAACTGACGGGAGCTGCCTATGAATTCCCTCGTGATGTACGCATGGGGCAACCCAAAGTCCCACATCTTGAACTTCTCGAAATGCAAAAGATCTTAACCCCGAGGTTGAAATGAAAATACATTTAAGCGCACTTTTACTCGCCGGCTTATTCACCAACCCTCTCCCCGCCGCTGCTAAAGTGATCGACACTAATTCACTTAAGATTGCAGAAGCGCCAGAATGGCTCACACGTCCTCGAGTCGAAAAAGTGACAGATCGAATTCAGACTTTACTTGAATGGCATATCCGAAAGATCGACGTCATTTGGCATGTCGACCAAGCCGCGTTCGAAAAAGCGCATGGCTATGGCCCAACCGTATTGGCTTTTGCAAGGCGCAGCGACAATAAAATTCATATTGGCCCGCGTATCAACACAGACAATTTTGATCAGACCTTTGGCCACGAATTAGCTCACATTATTTCTTTTCAAAAGTACAAGGATGCGATTCCAAAATGGCTCGAAGAAGGACTCGCAAATCATTTAGCTAAAAAGGGCAAAGTTGACTATCAGTGGCTTGCAAAGCAGCCCTTTCCTGACGACGTCACTCAACTTACTCATCCTTTTAGCGGAACCACGGCCGACATCACTTATCACTATGTGGCGTCTCAAGCTTTAGCCGAAATGATTTCAAAGAAATGCGAACTTCAGACTCTACTTCAGTTAAGCGTTCAAA
>CAZDFM010000180.1:2531-5228 GCA_964504465.1 uncultured Pseudobdellovibrionaceae bacterium
GAGAACTACTTGAAGTCTTACTGCGGATTTACTGATTTAAATTCGGATTATAAAAAGTGGGTTCAGTCCAAAGCAAAGCTCCCCTAACCTGAATTGTCTTAACATTAACAAATCTTCTTCAAATCTAAACGAAGTATTTCTAGGGCTCCTCCTTTAGCATCGTAGCTACCTAAAGGAGAACTCTATGAAAATAAATTCATTTGTAACTGCATTGCTTGTATCGGCCGCCCTTGTCATCGGAACCGCCTGTACAGACAGGTCTCAGAGTGGAGACAAAACTACGGGTACAGGCACTAACTCCCCTACTGACTCGAGCTTCAGTGAAACTGCTGCAGAACAAGTTCGTTTTGAAGGCAAAAACACTCAAGCTATGCCCGCAGTAAGCGACCAACCGACAGATGATTTTGTAGTGACTGAAGAGCTCGTGCGTCAGGTGCAGTCGGCCTTAAAAGCCAAAGGTCATGACATCAACGTCAACGGAATCGAAAGCTCCGAAACTTCGAGAGCGGTTGAGCGTTTTCAAAGTGAATCTGGACTTTCACCTACTGGGCGAATTGATCAGGCTTTAGTTACCAAACTTGGTATTAAATCCTCTGATGACCGCACTCCTTCAAGTGTACCGAGCCAAAAGAGTCCAACAGGAAACTAAAGTTGGTTTGAGAGTGGAAGATTCTTCCAGAACTCAAGCATTGCTAAGTGCGTTTGGTCCACTTGGTGAGAGCCTTCGCCTTTAAGGTTAAGTTTCTGCCAGTGGACTAAAAACTCCTCATTAATCTTTACCGAACCTTCATTTGAAAAGGCATTGAACCAGTCAGATTTTAAAAGCAGCTCGGGCTTATGTCGCTCTACCCAACTTTTAAAAGTTTTGGTTAAGTGGACAATATGACTGTTCATGTCTGAGGCCATGTATTCAAGTTCAGTATTGGCCTCGCGTGAGAGGCCTTCCGTCAAAATAGTCCAATTTGTTTTAAGCCACATTGCAAATTTCACTTGTTGCTCAAAGTCTTCAGAATTTCGAGTCATCAACTGGGCATGAATTAAATCATGAATTAAAAACGAAAAGAAATCTCGGCCCTCATGTCTAAAAGCTCTCATCTCAGAGGCATCTAGAAAGACACTTACACAACGTATGCCCCGGCTTTGAAGCTCTAAGACTTCAGTTGGTGCTGGAAGTGAATGAAACATTTTAAGTTCGATCTCGCCTTTTCCCCACCTCAAAAGAGCTTCAGTGGCGGCGTCAGGAAGAGAGCGTATTTTATAACGGCCGAGAGTGTTAAGAGCCTGAAAAGACTCGCCTCCGGCAAACTCCACTTGGGTTTGTCTTTGACCATTTTGCCAGCGGCTCGCAAATAAACTTTTGTAAACGACTAATACAAGCCGAGTGCAAAGCTCAGCGCCATTAATCTTTTGGGCATGATACTGAGCTAAGCTTGGAGCAAGTTCTCTTGCCCAATCATTAGCAAACTCATTCAGCTCAAGTTCTGACAAGAAGGACTTGGTAAAACTGTAGTTTCTTCTGAGTGATGACTTTGGAGCCAAGGTCTTCAAAGTAGTTCCGTGCAGTTCTTTGCTCGAACAGATCTTTTACCTGTCATATGCAAGAAACCTCGGTCCAAGAGTTGTTCATAAACATCGTCAGGAGAAATTCCGAGCAAGCCCGTTAGCTTTTGAAAACTTTTAGGCCACGCACGAGTGTTAAATTCCATTGGAGTAGGAGTTAGGTCTAAAATTTTTGCGACCAGCTTTGAGCAATAGTACGAGTCACTTTCCCAAGAAAAATTCATATCAAAGCTCTGACCCAAAACTTGTTCGACAAATTCATCCGACGGCTCTACATGTGATTTTGATTTAAGCATCACAAGCTTTCCCATCTTTGCAAGATCCGCATAAGAGATAAGCTCAACACCATGACCAGGATAAGATTGGAGCCAGTTTCCTTTATATGAGATGGCCACATGAGCAAACCGGCCGTTTTGTTCAAGTTCGACCTGCCTGCCGCCATAACCTTTGACCTCAACGAAAACGACCTTCACTTCTGCCGCAGCAAAATGACAATAGCTAAACACTGAGAAGACCATAATGATCGATAAGATGAATGATTTCAGGTTCGTTCCTTACCTTGGTTGAACCCGTATAGCGATACCTGTAGGCCCAAAAACTGGCAACCCAAAGATGTCACCCCCTCGTTTTTTGGGCTCTTCTTTAAGCCCAAAGCTAAGCTTAGGTGCGATTAAAGCCATTTATAAGGTGATCCTACCGCGTCTCAACTAGGCATCACCTTTGCTCTTTTAGCGACCTATACCACCACAGGGGAATTTATAGATGAACTCAAAAGTTAAGAAAAACTTCGTATCTTTAGGCCTTTTAATGGCGCTTTTTACGACCGCTCCGCTTGCCTACGTAGGCTGCGTAGACCAATCGCCTCCACTCGCCGCTGACGACCAAGACATGGCAACTTCGATCTTTCAACAAAAGAACATCACCCGGTTTGGTTTAAACGATACCAAAGAAATCGCCTTAACATTTGATGATGGTCCTGTACCCGAAATAACAACCTGGGTGCTCGATTTGTTAAAACAAAAAAATATACCGGCAACTTTTTTTTGTGTTGGAAACAACGTGCAAAAACATCCTGAGCTTTACCGGCAAATACTAAGCGAGGGCCATGCAGTTGGCAACCATACACACAACCACCTC
>CAZDFM010000180.1:5238-5943 GCA_964504465.1 uncultured Pseudobdellovibrionaceae bacterium
CATTAACATTTGATGATGGTCCAACCAAACGAGTTAATGACGAACTTCTTGATGTACTTGAACACTATAATATTAAAGCGACATTTTTTATCTTAGGTAAGTCTGCAAAAAACAACAGCGCAACACTTCAGCGCATGCGTGCTAACGGACATATCATTGCGAACCATTCTTACTCGCACCAAAACTTACGTGAATCAAAGTACGAAAATGGGAGCGAAGATCTTTATCACCAGGTGGGCGATTCTCATGATCAAATTGCTCCGTTCATGAACCCACACCACCGTATGTACTTCCGCGCACCTTATGGCGCCTGGAAAGAGTCGCACGCCGCAAAGCTCAACCGAAATTCAACTCTTAGACAATATATTGGCCCTGTTTTTTGGAATATCGGTGGAGAGATCCTTCCAAAAGGCACTCGCCCCCGTAAAGCAAGTCAGATCACAGCGGCAGCTGATTGGGAATGCTGGTCAAAAAGCGTTCCAGTCGAAGTTTGTGCTGCTGGCTATTTTAAAGACATCAGTTCTAAAAATGGTGGAATTGCTCTCTTTCACGATAAAGAAATGGAAACAGTTCGAATGATTGAAATGCTGATTCCAGCTCTTCGCGCAGAAGGATACAAGTTTATCACTCTCGATGAAGTGAAAGCTTTAGAACAATATCAATAATAATTTTGCACTGAAACGGCCCCTATTATGAAAATCCAAA
>CAZDFM010000181.1:0-5936 GCA_964504465.1 uncultured Pseudobdellovibrionaceae bacterium
TGGCCCAATGAGGATTAACTTATCGACTCGAGCCAAGATGTCTCCACGGCCGATAATAAATACGCCTGTATCTTTAATCCCTAAATCGCGGCGGATAACCGTTAAGATCAGGTCTCCAAAGCGACCAAAGATTGCGGCTACAATTCCGGCTGCAATCCAAAATTGTTCTGAGCGATCGGGCAGTAAATGCCTCATTCCCCAAGCTAAAATCATAGAAAGTACAATCGAGCAGATTAAGCCTTCAAGAGTTATACGTGGCGAGATTTTGTTAAAAAGTTTTGTTCGTCCAAAAAGCCTTGTCGTGGCAAGAGACACGATGTCGCTGAACTCAGTGAGTAAATAGAGATAGATCACAATGTAAATGCCTTGGGGCAACATTAACAATCGCCCCATGTGCATAAAAGACCAGCCAAAAAAGATAAAGGCCATCAGCGAAAGCGCCAAATACTGAATCATTTGTGCGGCAGAATTTCGAAGCAGAGGAATCAAGGCCGAGCAGGCAAAAAACAGCATAGGGCTAATGTTGTAAAATTCGGTGTGTCCCTCATAAATAAGGTAACCCGTGCCGAGAATAAAAATATAGGTCACCCAAATGAACCAACTACGGTGATACATCCCGATCATTTGGAAAAACGTTTTTGCACTAAAGATCCCGACGACAGTCAGAAAAACTAACGGCCAAGGAGAGGGGAGCGCTAAAACGACAAACAAAAGTGGCGCCACAAATAACCAGCTCTTAATACTGGCCCAAGCCGCCATAAAGTGGCCACTGCGCTTTTTAAAGATTGCGAGCAAAATAGTCAGAGCCACGAGAGTGCCTAAAATTAAGATGGCAGTTTCGCGGTAAAGTGTTTCGGTCCACAATCCGGTTTCAGTCACGATTCTCTCCACTTAATATTGTGATCTTTAATTTTTTTATACAGGCTTGACCTTGAGATTCCTAAGAGTTTGCAGGCTTCGTCAATGTCATTGATGTTTTCTAAGCACTGGCTGATGGCGCGAGCCTCAAAATCATTCATCAGTTGTGTAAGCCCTAGAGAATAATCAATGGGCGCTGATCCGCCTGTACTCGCCCGAGAAGAGGGTTGCAAAATGCTCTGAAGGTCTTCTGCTCGAATAATAGGGAGCGGTGCCGAAATTAAAAGCTGCTCACAAACTCTTTTGAGTTCACGAACATTGCCGGGCCAAGAATACTTCAGCATAACTTCGAGAGCATCTTCAGAAAGAGTTTTTCTTCGTGCTTTATCCTGCGAAAAGAAAAAGTCGCTGAGTTCTTTAATGTCGTCTAAGCGCTCCCTTAATGGAGGGAGACTTATTTTTTTACCCGTAAGGCGCCACAAAAGATCTTCACGGAATTTATTTTCTTTCACCAGAGTTTCAAGCTTTTGGTTTGTGGCGGCAATCACTCGGGCTTTTATTTTAATACTGTCTTTAGCGCCCACTCTGCGAACTTCACCAGTCTCTAAAAACCTCAAGAGTTTGGCTTGGTGATTGGGAGCGAGGGCTTCAATCTCATCTAAAAATAGATCGCCACCATGGGCTGCTTCGGCGAGTCCCATTTTATTTTGGTCCGCTCCGGTGAACGTGCCTTTCATGTGGCCAAAAAATTCGGACTCAAATAAATTATCTGGGATCGCAGCGACGTTAATTGTGATTAAAGGTTCGCGGCCTTCTTGTTGATGAATAAGTGCCGCGGTCACTTCTTTGCCGGCTCCGGATTCGCCTTCGATTAAAATCGGACCGTTTTCGCCTTTGAGATCTGCAATCTGCCGTCTAATTTTTTGCGAAGCTTCACCGGTCCCGACCCAGCGTACAGCGAGTTGTTTTGAACGCGAAGTCGCACCTTGAAGTAAAATGTGGGCTTCGATCTTATCGAGGGTTAACAAAAACTCATCGGCGTTCAGCGGCTTTGATAAAAAACGCGAAGCTCCAGCTTTTAGACATCGCTCCATGAGGTCGCGGTCAAGGTCTCCAGAGATCGCCACGATTTCAAGATGCGGATCTTGCTCTCTGAGACTTCGAATGACATCGACACCTTCGGCACGCTCTAAGTTTCCTGTTAAGTGCATATCGACGAAGGCCGCATGGAACATCTTTTTAGGGACTTCGCGAGGTGAATTAACCCCGGTTAAATACCAAGTGTTCGGCAAAGCCATACGAATGGCCTGTATGACAATATTGTCATCATCTACAACAAGCAGTTGCAGTTCTTTCATGAAGCCGGTCTCCCGTGGACGTCCACCTTGAGGCTCAACGATACTCCCAAAGAATGGGTGAGACAACGCTCGTGTGACTCACGTCGCAATTGCTCTAAGGAGGAGTGAAGGGGTGCGTGAAAGGCTACTTTTTAGGGAAAATTGTGGTAAGGCTTTAGCTTATCCAGACCTCCAAAATGATCTTAAGGACGCCCGATGAAATCACTTGGCAAAATACTGCTGCTTGAAGGAATTCACCCCTCTGCAATTCAACGCCTCGAGGAAGAGGGTTTTGAGGTCGAATCCGTACAAACCGCCCTTTCTGAAAAGGATCTCGCCGCAAAGCTTAATGGGTATTGCGCGCTCGGGATTCGCTCAAAAACTCAAATAGATGCTTCTGTTTTGCAAGCCCAGGCGGGGACTTTGGCAATCGGTGCCTTTTGTATAGGCACGAACCAAATTGATTTAGTAACTGCGAACAAAATGGGAATTCCGGTTTTTAACGCTCCCTATAGCAACACTCGGAGCGTGGCCGAACTTGTGATTGCCGAGATGGTTGCACTTTCTCGTCGGCTTGGGGATGTCAACTCGATGGCACATCGCGGGGAGTGGATGAAGTCAGCCGCTGGTGCGCATGAAGTGCGTGGCAAACGCTTGGGAATTATCGGCTATGGTCATATTGGTTCGCAGGTAAGTGTGCTCGCAGAATCTATGGGGCTTCGGGTGAAGTACTTTGATGTCATTAAAAAGTTGCCTATGGGAAATGCCGCCTCGATGGACAAACTCGAAGATTTACTCCCAGAGTGCGATTTTATTACTCTGCATGTTCCTGAAACTCCGCAAACTAAAAACATGATCGGCCGGGCCGAAATGCAATTAATGAAGCCAGGCGCATTTTTAATTAATGCAAGTCGAGGGACTGTCGTGGATATCCCAGCCTTAAAAGGTTTTTTGGTATCGGGTCATTTGGGCGGAGCCGCGATCGATGTGTTTCCTCAAGAGCCCGAAAACAACAAACAAAAATTTGAATCGGAACTTCAAGGTTTACCAAACGTGATCTTAACTCCGCACATCGGGGGCTCAACTGAAGAGGCCCAAGCTGCCATCGGGCAAGAAGTAGCCGAGAGTTTGATTCGCTATTTAAAAATTGGTCAGTCTTTAGGCGCCGTGAATTTTCCAAACGTAGATGTTCCACCCTTGCAAGGTGCCCAACGCTTAGTGAATGTTCACAGAAACGTGCCCGGCGTCTTAAGCGAAATCAACAGCATCGTCTCTAAAGCTGGCGCCAACATTAAAGCCCAGTATCTCTCAACTGACCGACACATCGGTTACTTAGTGATGGACATGGAACAAGGAGACGCCACAGGCGTTGCCGATCAGGTGAAGTTGTTGCCCACTTCGATTTCAACTCGGGTGATTTAGGGCCGGAATCGATCGTTCAGATTCCGGATGCCTAATATTCTCCTATTGCTCTCATATGCTGCGTTTTCCAGACCTATAATTGCAGCGCCTCCCTTCGGAGGTAGCTATGAATCTCAAATCACTTTCGGACCAACAACTGCTCACGCAAACCAAACAACTCGCGCAACAGGAGAGACAAAAACTCACCGAGATTTTGCATCACTTGCGGGAGGTGGAACGGCGGAAGTTGTATTCTGATCTCAAGTATAAAAGCCTGTTTGATTATTGTATCAACGAACTTCGCTATAGCGAGGGGCAAGCGGGGCGGCGGATTAATGCGATGAGAATTATGTGCGAATTACCGGAAATCGAGTCAAAGATTGAGTCCGGAAAATTAAGTCTCACAAATATCTATAAGGCCAAGAGTTATTTCACTGAGATAAAAAAGATAGAGCCACGTAAGAACCTCGATTCAGAGCAAAAGTTAGGGTTCTTAGAAAAACTAGAGGGTAAGAGCGCGCGCCAGGCCGAACAGATTATTTTAGCTTCTTTGCCTCGCAGTCCTATACCGGACGAAGTTGAGAGGTTGCTTACGCCGGAACTTACTGAGCTTCGTTTCGTGGTTTCAGAGGAGGTGAAGGTAAAAATGTCAGAGATCAAAGACCTTATCGGACCTCGTGCCGCCCTGATGAATCTCTCGGAACTTTTTAACTATATGACCGATTCAACTCTTGAAATGCTGACGCGGAATAAAAAAGTGAAAGGTCAAAAGCCTTTTGAAAAGTCCGATAACGTAACAACCGTATCGATCAATCCGACTACCGAAACGGACATTAGACAAACCTATGTCTCGCCGCTGCAACCGATTGCCAAATCAAGCATCGAGGCTATGACACCAACTCCTCCGGGGGAGCCGCATCGCCCAATAACTTCTCGTTATATACCCCAAAGAGTGCGAGACGAAATCTGGAATCGCGACAAAGCCCGATGCACGCAATGTGGCAGTCGGCGAAATTTAAACATCGATCACATTCAGCCGTTCGCGCGTGGTGGTACTTCTACGCTCGAAAACTTAAGATTGCTTTGTTTTAACTGTAACCAGCGGCAGGCAATTAAGAGTTTTGGTGTGGAACAGATTCGAAACCGCCCCAACCTTAATCAAAAATCTTCCCTGGATTCAAAATCCCATCTGGGTCGAAATTTTTCTTAATCATTCGCATGTATTCGATTTCTTCGGGCGTTTTTGAATATTTTAAATAGGGTTTTTTTACGAGGCCTACGCCGTGTTCGGCAGAGATGCTTCCGCCTAGGCTTTGGATCATGGTGAACATTTTTTCGTTCACTTTAAGGCAGCGGTCGACGAAGTCCTTTGAAGAGACGTTGTCGGGTTTTAAAATGTTGATGTGTAAGTTTCCGTCGCCGATGTGGCCAAACCAGACCACTTTAAAATCGGGATACTCACGTACCAAGATTTCATCCATTTTGGTCATGAATTCGGGTACCTGTGCTACGCGAACGGAGATGTCGTTTTTGTAGGGCTGATAAACTGCGGTCGCCTCAGAAATATCTTCGCGAAGTCTCCAGAGCTCTTTTGCCTGCTGAGCACTTTGCGAAACGATACCATCGACCATCCAGCCGGCTTCTAAGCCTTGCTCAAAAATCTCGGTCGCCTTTTCTAAAATTTCTGAACCCTCTTGTTCGATTTCGACAAGTACATAGTAATTGGCTTTTTCGTTTAAAGGTCTTTGGAGCCCGGTGTGCGCAAGCACCACTTCTAAAGCGATTTCGGTGTACATTTCAAAGGCCAAAATCGGAAGTTTGCTTTTATAGGCATGATAAATCTTCATCACGCCATCAAGCTCAGGAACTGCAAACAAAAATACTAAAGGTGACGAGGGTTGTCGCGTGAGTTGCAAAGTTGCCTTGGTGATAAACCCAAGCGTTCCTTCCGACCCAATGAACAATTGCCGTAGATCATAACCGGTAGCATTTTTAATGAGGCCTTTATTGAACTCGATCACTTCACCCCGACCGGTGACAACTTCCATGCTTGAAACCCAGTTACGGATCATGCCGTAGCGAAGAACTTTAATGCCGCCGGCATTAGTGGCGATGTTTCCGCCAATCTGGCTTGAACCGCGCGACGCAAAATCAACCGGAAAATAAAGTCCTTCTTGCTCAGCCCGTTTTTGAACTTCTTCGGTGACGACTCCGGCCTCAACCGACAAAGTTTGGTCGTACTGATTGAACTCTAAAATCTGATTCATTTTTTCGAACGAAACTACGACCTCATGGTTGGAAGCAATCGCAGCTCCACTTAAACCGGTGCGGCCACCAGAA
>CAZDFM010000182.1:0-2800 GCA_964504465.1 uncultured Pseudobdellovibrionaceae bacterium
AAACATTTTGTATTCCTCACGGTGGGGGCGGCCCCGGCGTCGGCCCTATCGGAGTGGGTCCTCATTTAAAACCTTATCTGCCGACTCATAGTTTAGTTAAAGAGGCAGGCCCCGAAAATGGCGTATCGGCTGTGTCTGCTGCTCCTTTTGGAAGCGCAAGCATTTTACCGATTTCTTGGGCCTATATCGCAATGATGGGTCGAGATGGCCTTAAGCGCGCAACTGAAGTGGCGATTCTCAACGCCAACTATATCGCTGAAAAATTAAAAGCTCACTATCCTGTGCTCTATGCAGGCCCCAAAGGACGAGTGGCACACGAATGCATTTTAGATACGAGAAGTTTTAAAGAAACTGCCGGTATTGGCGTTGATGATATTGCAAAACGCCTTATGGATTACGGTTTTCATGCTCCCACTATGTCTTGGCCAGTGACTGGAACTTTAATGATTGAGCCGACTGAGTCAGAATCTAAAGCTGAACTTGATCGCTTTATCGAAGCCATGATCGAAATTAAAAAAGAAATCGATGAAGTTCAAAGTGGCAAAGCTGATAGAGAAGACAATGTGCTCAAGCTCGCTCCCCATCCGGTTGAACGTTTGCTTTCTGAAAACTGGAATCACAGTTATTCACGAGAGAAGGCGGCTTATCCGCTTAAGTGGGTTCGTAATCACAAGTTCTGGCCCAGTGTGGGACGGGTCGACAACGCTTACGGAGATAAAAATCTCGTCTGCTCTTGTCCGCCCCTTGAGGCTTATAACTAATTTTTAATCTTAAACGTCCAAGTTTTAGGCAGAAGAACTTTCTTGATAGGGAAGTTCTTATTTGTATTCGTTGCTGACATGAAGGCATCTCCTTAAAGTGGTCATCGCTGAAAACACTCTCTCTCCTTCGGCGACAAATCCCCAGGACTTCAGTCCTGGGCCGAAAATAATTTCGATTTTTTTGGCATTTCAAAAACGACTAAAATTTCGACACTCTGAAACCAAATGCTCAAGCTGCATTAATTTTTATGCCTGGCTTTAATTGCACTTACTGCTTCCGCAATCCATACAGACAAAACAACCTTCGCTCAATTGTAGGTTTCGACTGCTGCAATCTAAACACTTCATGGTTTTAATTTCGGTGACGTATTTTTTAAGCGTTCGGGCAATCGCCTTTGAGAAAGAGGTAATTGTTCCCTCACTTTTAAAAAGCTGAGATACAATAAACTCAATATCGGCGCCATGGCGGAGCGCCGTTGAGATCATTCGTGTGAGAGCTTCTTGTTCGTTTGATTCGAAGAAGTTACTGATATCTGCGAGAATCCAGCCATCTTCGGTCTCAAGATTATAAACTCCTGATTTTACTTTCACTAATTTCCCCTTAGTGAGATGCGCAGGTAAAAATAAACGATCTTGTTTCATCGCAAATACTTCGTACGGATCATTTTGAAGGAGCCCTGTGAGCACGACCCATTTCTCTCCGTTAGCAGTGAGGTGATGGATGTCACATTCTAAAGATGCTGGTCTTGGTGTGGCTTTAGTTCGGTTGACCCCTTTTGCCGTGCCATTTGCGCTACTCTCTACTGAAAGAACCGATAACATAGTTCCTTCACGATACGAGGTGCAGCCTTTAATCGTGCGCGTGTTGTAAACGTCTTTGTAAAGTCGTTTGAAATCTTCGTAAGGGTAGTCCTTTGGAAGATTCACGGTTTTTGACATGGCCGAGTCAATGTACTTTGAAAACACGGACATTGTTTTTACGTGATCATCGATGTTGAGCTGATACGAAGTAGCGGCCCAATCCGCATCTTGATCCCAAGTTCCAGCTTGTTCATGGTGATCGACCGCATAGTCTTTAATTTGTGATTCTTTAAGTAAGCCTCGAGAAGCGTCAAACTTCCAAACCTGACCTTCATGGTGAGTGATTAGGATGGATTCATCCCCTTCTTTTGACCAGTCCCATTTTGTAGCAGAACCATCTATTGAGAACTGTTTAGTTTCCCAATTGATACTAGTTGGTACTGCTAAACCATCCGGCGGGTAAGGCTGCATTGAAGTACGAATATATTTAGTCATAAACAATGGCTCAAGTCCGCCCGACACATTATTGGCCAAAACCGAACTGTTACCAGTCGGTTGAATTGAGAGTAGGTGGCTATTTCTTAGTCCATGTTCACTGATGAGAGATAAGGTTTCCGGTTTGAGTCGCTGTACAAATTTTCCTGCGAGATACTTCTCTTTGTCAAAAAGAGTAAACGTGCCTTTTTCTTTCGCGAGCAACGCAGACGCTATATAGGCTTCGTTCATAATGAATTCGCCTAATTCTTCTGTCACTTCAAGAGCAGCTTTCGAGCCATATCGAAGTTTCATCATCATCAATGCCGAACCGTAACCCAACACTCCGAGCCCTATTCTTCTTTTTGCGATTAGATTCTCTTTTTGCTCTGGGAGTGGCACTTGGGTTTTGTCATTAACATTGTCCATAAACCTTACGGCAGTATGAATACACTCTTTCAGTTTTGGAATGTCCCAATAATTTTTATCAGGATCGATAAATTGTGTGAGGTTGATAGAGCCAAGAAGGCACACTCCCCCGACTGGCAGTACCTGTTCACCGCAAGGGTTAGTAGCATTTATTTTTTCAGCATAATAAAGGTTGTTTAAATTATTAATGGTGTCAGAAAAGAGAATGCCGGGCTCGTTACGACTGTACGTCGACAACATGATTTTATCCCAAAGCTCATTGGCGTCGGCAAAAGTTTTATAAACAGTTACAGGAAAACCCTTAGCCTTCCACTCTTTCAAGTCGCCATCCCAAA
>CAZDFM010000182.1:2810-5927 GCA_964504465.1 uncultured Pseudobdellovibrionaceae bacterium
ATTCTTCACTTGCAGCTTCGTGATCGGGAAACTCTAAATTCCAAGGCCTTTTGTTTTCAACGGCCTCCATAAAATCGTCGCCAACTAGTACCGACATATTAAATTTTGTGAGGCGATTAGGAGTTTGTTTTGCGGTGATAAATTCTTCGATGTCCGGATGGTAGACAGACATCGTCACCATCTGCGCACCTTTTCGAATTTTCTTCTTGCCTTTAGCAATGGCTTTTTTCTTGCCGCTTCCGGCAGTAATCACAGAGCTCTGGGTGTCCCACATTTCAAGCAACTTTACCGCACCTGGCGAATCACCACCTATGCCCGCAACATAGGCGCCGCGCGGTCTCATGACGTCAGCACAAAATCCATAGCCTCCTTCGGACTTTAAGATCAAAGCTTGCCGACGCAGCTCGTCCATGATGCTGTTCATTGAATCTTGGTTTTCACCTCTAAAACCACTTACAAAGCAATTGATATATGTGGTGCCTTTTAAGGAGGTTCCGGCGTTCGAAGTTATTCTACCACCGGGAACAAATCTAAAATCCTGGAGCAAATCCAAAAATTTATTTGTCCAATAATCGCGTTTTTCCGGAGCTTCCACTGAGGCTAAATCTTTAGCAATAGCCAGATGACGGTCATTGATGTCGTTTTCACTCTCGAATTTATAAGTGAGATTAAAAACTTCTTCAGAGAAGTCATTCGTAAATCGAGTTTCACGTTTAACAATTGGAACAGAAGTTTCTTTTGCTTTTTTACTGGCGATTGAACTCGCTGGAAATAAAACCTCAGTTTGCATGTTGCCTCCGCACCCGTTGATAAACATTTTGACTTACTATACGACTTTGGACCCTCTATTTCGACCCTAGAGAACTGCGTTATCCGAAATAAATCTCTTAAGCTCAGAGACAAATTCACGAATAAAATTTGTACGCGGTGCCTTCGAGGCAATAAAAGGATTCATCAAGACGAGCCGTAGTTTAACCCAGTGATCGTCATCAATTTTCAATTGTCTTTCACACGCGAGACGCTCAATTAATGATCCGTAGTCACGCTGCTTAAGAATCGTTTTGGAGATTGAAAAATGAGGACTATCTTCGAAACAGTTAAAAATCTTAAGCATTTGCGAATTGACAGAAGAAAGGCTCGTTCCATTTTGAGCAATACTAAAGCAAATGATATTTAAGTCCATAGGGGTCACGGGTAAGAAGCCCGGTATCTGAGAAGTGAGCTCTTCGATCATCTGCTCTTTCGCCTCTAAACCCTTTGCAAGAAGTCTTCCGTAACCTTTTTCATTTAAGCCCAGGACCTGGTTGGAAAGCCAGGTCGCCGTGACGCCCGCTCCAGAACGAGAACCTTCCAACGTAAAGGCCCAACGGCTACTATTATTGTCTAATAAATATGCGGCGCCAAAACTTCGCGTTGTATAGTGCTCTTCGTTGCGCGCCAGGAAAGCTCCGCAAGAATAAGGAACGTATCCTAATTTATGTGGGTCTAACGTAACAGAATCTACTCTTCGAATGGCACGAAAGGCTCGGCTAACCCGAGGATCTAGTTTAGCTTCAAACTCTCGCTGATCAAGGAGGGAACAATAGTATCCACCGTAAGCACCATCCACGTGGTGCCAAATATCTAGGCCCTTCACTCGATAGCTGTCGAGTAGATCTTGAACGCGATCAATTGGGTCTACTTCACCCATTTCGGTAGTTCCCGCGACCGAAACTAACATCAAAATCGGTTGTTCATTTTTTTGTGCGATTTCAATTTTTTCGGTCAGATCTCTTAAACAGAGGCGACCTTCTCGATCGAGCGCAATGGGTTGAAATCCTGCAGCACCGAAGCCCATGAGAGATACAGCTTTTTCCCACGAGAAATGTTTATTCTGGGGAACCAAAACTACGGGTCCACGGAATTGTTTGTTGGTTTTTTCAAAGTATCTAGCGGCGAATTCCCAGGGCCCCAAATCGAGTAAACTTAGATTGAGTTCGTCTTTCATTCTTTGATCGAACCGAACGATTGCACGCCAAAGCGCTTCAAAATTCGCGAGGGTCCCACCCGAAGTAAAATGTCCCTGAACTGTATTCGGAAAACCTAGCATGGTTCCAAGTTGGGAGATGGCTTCGCTTTCAAGACGCGAAGTAACCCGACTTACCTCTCGCGAAGTGTTATTGGGATTATGCAAAAGCGCACAAACATGACCCAACACCGCGGGCAGGCTGACTTCAGAAACCATATGTCCAATATATCGAGGAGTAAATTTAGGTGTTTCGCCTTCGAGGTCTTTTAGGACTCTATTTACAGCCTGGTCCATTCTTTCGAGTGCTTCGATAAATTCGGGGCTCGACTGATCTTGCTCCGTGATTGCCTTTCCATCTTCCGGAAAGCGCGTGGCTCGCCAGCCAAGCCAATTATCCAGAATCGCGAGCCACTTTTTTCTTAGCCAAGCACCATTTTCATTCTGGGGCCCGAGAAAAAAACTTTTAATCGCAACGTCTTGAGGATCACAATCCTTCACAGCGACTCTCTCTTTTGATCTATTTCTAAAATTTCGAGGACTTCATCTGAGTTTTTTAAGATTTCACAAATATCACTTCGCCATTTTTCGGGAAAAGTATGTCCATGATTCAATCGGCCCGTGACTGGCGCCGGATTATAATGAATTACGATGCTGCTCGAATTCGAAGGGCGGCTGAATCTTATCGCCGATTTGCCCAGATCGGAGTGGCCATAAGAAATCAAATTTTTACGAACAAACTTTCCCTTTAAACCTGCAAAACCAGATTCTGCCCAAGCACCGGTGATAAAACTGAGGACATTGGACCGCGGGCCAGTCGCCAGTTCATTTAAATCAGAACCAAATTCAATTTTAAGGTCACCGCGCTCACAGATACCGGTTTCAGGAAACAAACGTTTTATGGCTGCCTCCGCAGCTAGAAATGCTCCTGTCATCGCGTAACAAGCATGTCCCGACATACGGTAGCAATCGAGGAGCGAAAGCTCAAAACTGTGCATGACGGGTTGCGCATTCAGGAACTCGGCAAAAGGCTCGTGAATTTTGATTTTACGGTTAGAGGCAATCTGCTCAAGGTTTTGACTCATAGGACTTCCCATCCAAGTACCAGTAAT
>CAZDFM010000183.1:0-4009 GCA_964504465.1 uncultured Pseudobdellovibrionaceae bacterium
GGCACCACAACAAAGACATTTAAGCATGGTGACGAATCGTCCTGAGGAGCTTCAATGAGATTTATTGGAGAGGCTCCCTCGAATATCGCGTTGATCAAATATATGGGAAAGCTCGATGCAGCTCAGAATAAACCGACCAATGCTTCGATTTCTTATACACTTTCGCATTTAGTGACCCGAGTGGTACTTGAGCCAAGCGAAGGTTCAGATTCGTGGGCACCACTTCAGGAGCCGGGCTTTGAGCCAATCAAGCTTTCTGAAAAAGGTGCTCAAAGATTTTTAAGTCATTTTCTGTTTCTCAAAGAGACGCTTAAAATTCCGGGTTTTTATAAGATTAGCTCTGCAAATAATTTTCCTTCAGATTGCGGCTTAGCCTCGTCGGCCTCAAGTTTTGCCGCCCTCACTGAAGCAACCATTCAATTGGGTCGAGAACTTTCTGTCGAAAAAACTTGGGTTGAATCTCTCACGGACTCTGACAAAGCGGAGCTTTCAAGAAAAGGTTCGGGCTCATCGTGTCGTTCTTTTTTTGCACCACTTGCACTGTGGACCGAGCGGGGAGTTGAAAAAGTCGATGTCCCACGTTCACGCTGGCACCATTTAGTCGTGATAGTCGAAGCCGAAAAAAAATTGGTTTCAAGTAGCGAAGCCCATAAACGAGTCAGCACAAGCCTTCTTTTTAAGGGCCGCCCCGAAAGAGCAGAAGCAAGACTCTCAAGTTTAACTGAAGCCTTAAGACTTCAAAACTGGAACGAGGCTTTTGAACTTTGTTGGGCTGAGTTTTGGGATATGCATGCCTTGTTCGAAACAAGCCAGCCTCATTTTGGTTATATGAATGCTTCAAGTCTCGAGGTTTTAAATACGGTTCGACGTCAGTGGACTGAAGCCGCGGACGGCCCTCTTGTGACCATGGATGCGGGCGCGAATATTCATCTGCTTTACCGAGAAGACCAGTTAGTGCGAGCTAAAAACGATCAAGCAGAATTTTTAAAACGTTACAAAGTTATCTCTTCATTTGAAGAGCGATCGTAGTCGGCTGTAATGAAAACCAATAAGGATCCAGTGAAGAATTTTGAAGGTCGCAGTTTTGGAAAATGGATTCTTGCCGGAGAACATGCGGTTCTTCGCGGAAGCCCGGCCTTGGTTTTTCCGGTCCGTTCTTCTTTTATTGATATGAAATTTGAAGTTGTGCCAGCAAGCTCTGAACTTGAGCTTGAATTGTCGGGTCCCCATGGTGAAGAAATTCGACTTCTGTTTTGGGGAGTACTTGAGAGTGCTCTTAAAAGATTAAAGATCGATCGAAGTAGCCTCTCAGGACGTTTTACTCTCGATTCGAACTTACCTGTAGGCGCGGGGCTTGGAGCCTCAGCCGTGTTGTGTGTACTCGTAGGAAGATGGTGTGAAGCTCAAGGTTGGATTGAGGCGAACCAAGTTTATGAATTTTCACGCTCACTCGAAGACCTGTTTCATGGCGAAAGCTCGGGTGTTGATATTGCGGTTGCACTCTCAGGTGAAGGATTAAAGTTTGTTCGCGGGGGCTTAAGAGAACCAGTCGAGATGAACTGGAAACCAAAATGGTATTTAAGTTACTCGGGCCGCAGAGGTGTTACCTCTGAATGTGTTAACAAAGTAAAAGCCTTGTTTGAAACTGACCCACAAGGGGCCGCACAGCTTGATGAGAAAATGCGAGCCGCAGTGGCCCTCGCGGAATCTGCTTTAAAAATGGATGAGACCGAAGGCTTTGCTGCTCTTAAAAGATCCCTCGACGAAGCCGACGAATGTTTTAGACGTTGGGGTCTCTCCGAAGGTGACTTGGATCAACACTTACGCGAACTCAAACACGCAGGCGCCATCGCCGTAAAACCGACTGGGTCGGGCGGCGGAGGCTATGCTTTGAGCCTCTGGAAAAAAGATCCTCCCGCGCATTTGAATCTTCTTTCGCTCTAATACGAGCTTCATTCACGGTTTCTAGACGCTCGGACAAGATGTCCGGAAATCCGGAGCCGGACTCATGTACTACTGTTAAATTTTATCTGACACGAGAAACCTACGGCATTTCTATTGCCCTATGACCTCCTTGTAACAACCAAAACAAGGAGATCCCCATGATTCTGAAGTTAATGAGCAGTGTTTTGCTTTGCGTAATATGCTTTGCAAGCCAAGTAGAAGCTAAAGCTTTAGCTGAACAAGGAGTGGCAAAGATTCACGGATTTTACCAGGACTCGGTAAAGCGTCTTTATATTAGTGGCGCCAATATCCAAGATATTGAAATGGCCTGCATGGGTGAAATCTATATGCAGTGGTTTTACCAGTATAAGAATGTCATTCAACAATCCGATGAGCTTCATTTCAGCGAAATCTCAGGCTACCGAGAAGCTGAACAAAACGCCCACTTAGTCGAAAACGACCGAAAGATTTATGATTTTATGCGCTCTGATCTGTCGAACCGAATCTTAGGTGAAATTTCAGACCGGCGTGCAAACGGCACTTGGACAAAGGGCCCCGATGTTCTCACGCTTGAAGATCCAAAAGATCAAGATTTACTCGCAAATTTCAAGGACTGCCGCAGTGAAGAGTTTGTAAACGCAATTAAGTCTGCTTACGAACTAGAACCAGGTTTCTTAAGTGAAAAGATCGGAATCGAAATAACGGGCTATGTTCCCAGCTTCAAAGACAGCGAAACTCCTCACAAAGTCACCGGCTACTATGGAGCGGTTGAAGATAAGCTTACGAAGCACTCAGCCACCTACGAAGATTGGCTTTACGAAATTATCACGAGGTAAGCCATGCGAAACATAATCTTTCTTTTTGGATTTTTGGTGAGTTTCATGAATGCTAATGCGCAGGCCGAATGTTTGCCTGCACGTAGCTTAAAAGCCGAACAGCCAAACGGCATTCAAGACCTCATTAAAATTTTAGAGGGTATTCCAGCTCCAGATTTTGAACAGCCGCTAAGATTTCCGTTAAACGAAATCCTTGCAAAAGTGGATCCTCGGTTAAGTGATTCAGACGGCAGCTGCGCGAAGAATGTTTATGACTACAAACTTCAAATCCTTCCGGTGATCGATAACGAAATGATTTTTTCGATTCTCGATAAGCTTCCTCGAGATAACCGCTTAGGACTTTCGATTCTGTCTCCCAACTTTTGGTTGACGGTGCAGAAGGCGCAACTCGCAGGGCTTAAGCTTGCTTGGATAGTTTCGGCACCGAAAGTTGTAAATGGTGTTTACTTTTCGAAAGAGAAAATCATCGCGGTAAGCTGGCATTCAGACATCGCAACACTCTTCCATGAATTGCGGCACCATTTACAGGCTATCCAGTTTGATTACCGAGGTGAGTTTCAAAAAATGCTGGTAAACCGAAGAGCCGAATATGCGTATTCGAGTTCTTGCCTTGCAAATTTGAACACTTATTTTGGTGAGTTAGATGCCACTATAGAGGATCTAGCTTATTGGCCTGATTATTTTGTTAATCTAAATGTCGAGCAGGTGGTGAAGGTAAAAAAAGAATATTCTCCGATACATCTCTTTACGGTAAACCTATCTTATCCCTATCAAGTGTCAGAGAAGGTTTTAAGGGATAGGACATGTCCTGAAGCTTTCAAAATCGCCACACGCGAAATTTGGGATATCCTAAAGCTTTCAGATCTTTCGGTAAAAGCAAAGAGCCTTCAAGCCACTTTGTTTGTGGCATCTCGGCTCGATCCTAAAACTTCGGGCGAGAGGCTTTCGAAACTTTTAGTTAAGGCTGAGGAACTTCGAAATTATTTGAGCGAAGAAATTCCGAAAACTCTTAAGCTTCGAAGAACTGGAGTTCAAAGAGTCTTAAAAAAGCTTCCACGCCACGAATACCAATTATGGTGTGGTTATGACGGAGCTTTTAAATTACTTGCGGGATGCGAAGACGAGGAGGCTCCATGAAAGGCCTCACCCACCTTTTGATTACTCTAGTGTTCGCAATTGTGTCTCAAGGAACCGCAGCCGAAGCTTATTACCCAAAGTCAGTTCCTCTA
>CAZDFM010000183.1:4019-5872 GCA_964504465.1 uncultured Pseudobdellovibrionaceae bacterium
GGGTTCTTGTATGGCCGAAGCCCAAGTGGCAGCGCTGGAGCATGCGTTTGCGACACAGGGATATCCGATCCTTTTAAGCACGTATCACCGGCACGCGCTTAACTGGGTCAGCGGTGGAAGTACTAGCGAAGCCGCTCTACAAAGTTACAACTCCAATGACAAAGCTTGGTTGAAGCAATCTGGAAATTTCTTACCGCTAGCAGTTTGGCCCGAAGATGGGCTCAACTTCAGCACGTCCTACAATAAACGCCCACCATTTTCGGAACAATCAGCTTGGCTTCCGAAACAAAAGTCTCTGCCTATTGAGACTGTGAGTTGGACTTTCTCGCGGCCCAATAGGGGAAGCGGTTGGGCGAACATGGATGTAATCGATCTCGAGACGATAAAAGCCAAAGTTCGCGCAGGTGAGCCGATCACAGTTTCGATCCACTCCGACCTTCTTTACCATATGGATAAAGGCACAGGTTTATTGCTAGAGGCATATCAGCGCGATTGGCTTCCAAGCGAAACGGGAGCTTATGTTTCGGGTGATGATCATATGGTAGCGGTCGTCGGTTTTGATGATCAGTTATATAATGATGGCGCTTTGATCGTACGCAACAGCTGGAACTCCACTGATGAAATAAATGCGACCTCGCTTGCCACTAAATCAAGAGTTTCAGAGTTGCAGCAGTTCAGACTTAAGATCGCGCCGGATAATTTGCCTGGATACTACGCGATTCCTTATACCTATTTTCGTGAAAAATCAGCCTTTCCAAACCCGGATGAATTTTCTCGTAGTGGGGTCGGAATCGCGATGACCTTTAAGTTTAATTATTCAAAGGTTTATGAAACTTATAAAGAAATCACTCAAGACATTCAAACTGTCACTCTTCCGTTTTTATGCGATCGAAGAGACTTAGAACTTCTAGTTCAAGAATACGACATGCATTACCAGCGGTTTACCGAGAAGAATGAAGGCAAAAAGCTTGGAAGCTTTTTAATCCGCCAGGCTTTTAACCGAGAATTCTCGAGAATAAAATTTGCCCGCCTAGCGAAAGCCGAAAGTTGGGGTATCAACCGAGTGCGGGACTTTGCGGAAGGCAAGTATAAGTCATACTACTGTGGGAGTTATGAAGAGACGGCGCATTTTCCCGATCTTGAGGATCTAAATGATCCGGCCTTTAACAAAATACTTGAACATTTTAGCTCATCAGAAACCAGCCTCACCACTTGGATGGGATTCTTTGATTGGGCATCTTGCAAAGCTAAAGGAGGCTTTTGTTTATGAAACATTTGATCCTATTACTTATAATTTGTGCTTTTAATTTGGCTGAGGCCTCTATCATTTCGATCACTCCCGAAAGTGAATTGAGACTGGGGGACGGAGTCGAACCGATCACCGAACAGCATTTCAACTCTTGCGTTGAGTACGACCCCAAAGATATTTATGCCGAAGACGATGGGAAAGGTGACTTCTCGGCTCGAAAAGCCGAACTCAATTTAGAGTTGATCACTTCGTACCAGGATTTTGATCGTTACACGAACACTGAGGTTTCAGGAAGTATAAAAAGTCTCTCTGGTGGGGGCGGTTTTTCTTATTCGAACGAGAATAAATACACCATGCATTCTGATCAAGCGGCACTCGGAATATCGAGTCATGCTGATTACGGACGCTGGTACATTCGAAATGTGAAATTAAAACCCGAGATGGAAAAACTCGCTAAAAAAGATCCAAAGAAATTTTATGAAATGTGCGGTTCAGAATATGTAGCTGGTTATGTTTTAGGCCAAGGGGTAAAGGTCTTACTTACCACGGCCCAGAACTCAGTCTATTCCTACGAAAAGATTCAAGCCTCTTTAAACGCTTCTTA
>CAZDFM010000184.1:0-5870 GCA_964504465.1 uncultured Pseudobdellovibrionaceae bacterium
CAGTGAAAAGCTCTAACCCAAATGCTCCAAACTCGAGTCAATCCTAGTCCAGTTCTTCTTTAAAGACGGCGGCAGTCACAGGGTTAAAGTAGATCTCTACTTTTTTGCCTTCTTTGTTTTTGCCGTAGATTTCATAGCAGTAATCTAAAACTTTAAACTTTTTGATTTCATAGCCTTGCTCGACTAGCTTTTTTTGAAACTCTTTTTGGTCTTGCCACTTAGATTTAGGCTCCTCTGTGCACTTGTGCTCCCCGTGAGCGAGCGCCGATACGGGCATAAGAAACAGCAGGGTGATAAATAACTTTCGCATAGGATCTCCTTTGAGAATTTTTCGACCGGTAATAAGGCCCGGTCCTCAAGCCAACTTGAAGAACTTTCTTAGCTGGGCACGCTTTCGAAGTCACCTCTAAGCGCGTCTCGCACACGAGCCGCTCATCTAATGAAAAGGAAGTGAGAAAGAGCGCCCTCCCCTTACCTATTTGGGCCTTTTGCGTTACAAAGCCTCATGCCCTTCAGCCGACAACTTCAGGATTTGTGGAACCGTTTTATCGTCCCCATCGATGATCCAGGCTCGCGACTTTTTCACATCAACATTCTAGCTTCAGTAGTGCTGATTCTCCTGTTTGTTTTTTTCTCGCAGCGAGGAAAACCTTGGAGAGAACTTCTTGTTTCAGCAAAAAAGCTCATGTTTCGAAAATCCTATTGGTGGAACTCTTCGACCCGTGTGGATTACCAAGTTTATATTTTAAACGCGCTCTTAAAAGTGTTTCTTTTTATTCCGCTCCTACAATTCAGTTACTTCTTTTCAAAAATTATCGTGAAAGCTCTTGTGGGTTATCATGGAGGCTTTCTTTCGCTTGAACCTACTACGCTCAATTTATTGGCGGTCACAGCATTTGCTTTTGTTTGGGATGATTTCTTAAGGTTTTTTCACCACTGGCTGATGCATCAAAACTCGTGGCTTTGGTCTTACCACAAAATGCATCACTCAGCGCGAGTGCTCACACCCATGACACTTTACCGTATTCACCCGATGGAATCCGCAATGGCCACCGTAAGAAATTCTTTGAGCCTTGGAGTTTCGATAGGCCTCTTTATTTTTATTTTTGAGGCGCAGTTTTCTTTGATCACTTTGTTTGGTGTGAATCTTTTCGGAAGTCTTTTTAACTTTTTAGGTGCGAATCTTCGGCACAGTCATATCCCGCTTAGCTTTGGGTTTATGGACAAAGTTTTTATCAGCCCTAAACAGCATCAGCTTCATCATTCGCGCGACCCAAAACACTTTAATTCAAACTACGGTGTTTCACTCGCTCTTTGGGACCATCTGTTTGGAAGCTTTAAGTCTTCAAGGTTTGAGAAACCTTTTAAATTTGGGCTTGATGAGAGACATAACAGCTCCCTCATTCATCATGTAAGTCTTCCGTTTCGTGAAAATGCGAAATTGATAATAAAGGCATCAACCCCGTTGAGAAACGCTTGGACCCACAAGGTGAAAGCCTATTGCAAACAACCTGCTTCGCAATTGAAAGAGGAGGAAGCCTAATTTCAATTGGCTTTTAACTTGGCGCAATTTTAGACGATTTCTTTGCCAAGGCAGAAAGCTTGTTATTACTTGATGGCTCTAGGGGCCACAAAACTTTTTTAGGAGAACATAAGTTGAAGATTAATCGGTTCTTACTTGGCGGACTTGCCCTCTCATTGTTCGCGCATGTTTCGGCAGCGACGCTACTTGGTCACTTCGGGTCGCACTTTGATGAGGAACACTCTGTCATTGAAGTCGAAATTTTGCTTGAAGGAAACTCAAACGAGATCATCGCACAATCGCTCCCCACTTCTCCAAAGAAAAAAGCAAAGCCTGCACCTCAAATTGAAACCTCGCCTGCTGACGATGACGTTGCTTTAAAAGCTCCAGTTGAAACTGAACCAACACAAACAAGTGACACAGAAAACTTCTTAAATTCATCTTTGAACGCACAAGCTCAGGGCCGAGCCCTAGACGCCTCTGAAAAGTACGCCATGGAGTTAAGAAATATCCTGAGCCAGAACGTAGTTTACCCCTCAATGGCCAAACGCCTCAGACAAAAAGGCCGCGTGGTCGTACGCTTTAAACTTCGTCGAGACGGCCAGCTGATAAAAGCCGAAGTGATTGAAAGCTCAAAATTTGCGCTTCTCAATCAGGCGGCTCAAGAATTGATTCGTAAGATTGATAAAATGAAACCCTTTCCCGAAGAACTCAAAAGTGTAGCGGTGCAGGATTTTAGTATCCCCATTGATTACACATTTTAGTTTGCTTGAGGAGTTAGTAAATGAAGTACATTAAAGCCCTTGTTATTGGCGCTTTTATTTTAAGCTCTGCTTCTTGCAGTGACTTTGAAAATTCAAAACCAAAGCCCACCGCAGGTGGAACTCAGGGTGGCTTCTCGAAGCCGACCGTCAATCCGTTCCAAGGGACTGAAGCCGATCCTACAACAGCTCCATTCACCGAAGAAAAAATGCTCGTCAATATTGGCCTTAATATTATTGCGCCCCAAGCAAAACGTTTTCGTCTTCAGACCGAAGTTTTAGAAATGCGGGTTAAAGATTACTGCGAAGCACTCGAGACTAACGAAGACGTCGAGGTTTCTTTGAAGTTAGCGCGCGAACAGTGGGCCGAGGCCATGCTTGATTACAACCGCCTTGAAGGGGCGCCCGTGGGCCCTCTTGGTGACAAGACATTAGGCCTTGCTTCAGAAATTTATGCCTACCCTTATGCGGGGATTTGCCCTCTCGACATCCACGTTGCGGGTGGACGCCCCACTACGCTCGAAGGACTTCCTTTTAGCGTTAAGGGTCTTACAGCACTTGAATATTTACTTTACGATTCTCCACGCCTGTTCGACGGACATGCGGAGCCAAAGCTAGGTTCACAATGTTTTAGAGCCACCACAACGCTCAAAACTTGGATCGAAAAACCTGAGCTTGAAAAACAAAAAGACCGCTGTGCCTGGAGCCAAACACTTGCTGCCGATCTGGTTCAAAAAGCACAACTGCTTGAAGCCTACTGGGATCCCGCTCAAGGGAATTACACAAAAGCTCTTATTGATGGTTCGGTATTTACGGGACCAAAAGCGCATAGCCTAAGAAGGGCCACAAACAGTGTGACCGATGCGCTCTTCTCCGTTGAAAGATTAAAAGATCAAAGGCTTGGCCGACCTTTAGGCTTACACAAAGACTGTCCTGCAGATAAGTTATCTTGTCCTGAACAAGTAGAACATCCGTTCTCGGGTCTTGCATTTCGCGCCCAAGCCGAAACTCTCAAATTTTTTAAAAAAGTTTTCTTTGGAACTGTGACCGGCGCAGTTTCCTATGGAATTGATGATTTACTCAGCGAGAATGACTCCGACATTGCGCCTGAAATCGAGCATGCTATTGAGAAAAGTCTTGAGAGCAACCAAAGCCTTCGCGAAAAAGGAACGTTCTTAGAGCAGCTCGCAAACTTTGACTCAAGCGCTTGTGAACGCACAACTGTGACAAATAGAATTGAAGAACTTTGCGCTTATCATCAAGACGTAAGACAGATCGCGACTATCTTAAAAATTGAAATCCTTACGGCTTTCTCACCTCCTCTGGATGCACCAGCAGGACTTGAAGGCGACGGCGACTAATAAAAATGTACAAACAACTTCGATTACTCACCCTGACTTTGCTCCTAACACCACTTTTAACTTTGAGTTCTCTTGCAAGAGCTCAGGAAACAGCTTCATCGAATCAAGCAGGAGAAACAGAAAGCACCATCGCCATTCCCGAAATTAAGGTTTGGGGAACTCTTGAAGAACGCCTCACCGAACCTTCGGCACCTCAGCGTATTTCAAAAGAAAGTTTAAAATCTTTTAAGTACACCGACGTCAACCGAGCCCTTAAACAAGCTCCTGGTATTTATGTGCGCGAAGAGGAAGGCCAAGGCTTAAGACCCAACATTGGACTTCGTGGCACAAACCCTGATCGCTCTAAAAAAGTCGTCATCATGGAAGACGGCGTTTTAATCGGGCCAGCTCCGTACTCAGCGCCAGCAGCCTATTACACGCCCTCAATGAATCACACCGAATCCTTTGATATTTACAAAGGCTTTTCAGCACTCACCTATGGTCCTAACTCCATTGGCGGAGCAGTTGATTATGTATCGAAGTCCATAACCGAGCAGCCCACCACAGAACTTGAAGTCAGCGGGGGCTCTTTTAACACTTACAACTTTCAAGGCCTTCACTCGACTACCACTTCATGGGGCGGTTATTTACTAAATGCCTCAAGACGTCAGTCTGATGGTTTTAAAAAAATCGACGGCGGCGGCTTTACGGGTTTTTACCAAGACGACTATATGGGAAAGCTTCGCTTTAACCTGCCCTCAAGTGACGGCAAACTCCATAATGTTGAACTTAAACTCGGCTATGCCAAAGAAGATTCGAACGAAACCTATTTAGGTTTAACCGAAGAAGATTTTTTCAATAATCCTCGCCGCCGTTACCGCGCCTCTCAAGGTGACGAAATGAACTGGGAGCATTTTACTGGCAAACTCGATCATAACCTGCAAGTAAGCGAAACCGGTCTGTTAACGACAACTATTTACCGGAATGATTTTCACCGTGCTTGGTACCGGCTGGATCGTTTTCAAGATGGCACTTCGATTCGAGAAGTTTTGCTTAATCCCACCCAAGGTCAAAATGCAATCTACCTCGTTATCTTAAGGGGTGATCAAGACTCGACCGCACTGGGCGCAAATGGACAATTGCTTAAACTCAACAACGACCGAGTGTTTGAAAGCGAAGGACTTCAGGGCGAGTACACTGACGTCGCCAAACTCGGCAGGTCTGAAAATCGAATCACCCTAGGTTATCGTCTGCATCGAGACCAGATCGTACGGAATCACACTTTTGATTTGTACGAGATGACGGACTTTAATTTAAACCGGACGCTAGCTGGCGGCATTCAAGATGAAAACAAAGAACAAGCCACCGCTCGTATGCTGTATTTCAAAAACGACATGGATATTGAACGTGCCACTTTCACTCTCGCTGCACGCTACGAAGATGTAAATTTTAAGTACGACAACAAACTTACCGGGGACCACTTTTCTCGGTCAGACTCGGCATTTATTCCGGGCGCAGGAGTTCTCGTCAGGTTTACCGACACTTTTTCGTCAAGAGTAAGCGCAAACCAAGCAGTTACTCTCGCAGGGCTTAGCGCAACCGGAAACGAAAAACGTGAAGAGGCCTGGAACTACGAATGGGGCTTTACCTATTTTAAAGACGTCTACACTCCGCAATTTGATGTGGTTTTATTCCTAAACGAATATCGCAACATCACGGGCACCTGTACGACTTCAACGGGCTGTAGCTCGGCTCAACTTGATCAACAATTTGATGGTGGTAAGGCGCGGATTCAAGGTGTTGAAGCCCGCTATGCTCAAGGTTTTCAATGGGGAAAAGTTTGGATCCCTATACAGTTTAACGCGACCTATCTGCATGCGGCCTTTCAAAATACGTTCTTGTCTGACAATGCCGAATGGGGACGTAATCTCACAGTTGAGAAGGGTGATCCACTCCCCTATGTGCCTGAGTATCAATACAATTTAATCTTAAGCACTGAGTACCGCAAATGGAGCCAAGAGATCGCCATTATTTATCAGGGTAAGGTCTATGACCAAAGTGCGCAAGTCGATCGACGCGAGCTCAGAGCTTACGGTATCGTCGACTGGCGAGGCAGTTATAAATTTGCAAAAGACAGCTCGATTTATGTCACTGCAGACAACATCTTTAATAAAGAGTATGCGACTTCGCTTAGACCTTTAGGTTACCGCGGTGGAAAACCCCAAAGTTTTGCACTAGGCATGGCTT
>CAZDFM010000185.1:0-5748 GCA_964504465.1 uncultured Pseudobdellovibrionaceae bacterium
CGAATCAAGGTGATCTAAAGTCACAAGAGCACAGGCCGCATAGCAGCCCCGTTTGGTAACTGTGTTTAAAGTCTGAAGAAATCAAAATTTAAAACGAAGACTTCCTCTTCTTTTGATACAGCAATGGTTTTGTTGAGATCTTTGAGGGACTCAATGAGTTTTTCTTTAATTAAGCTTACATCTTCTGAAGAAAGTGTGACCGCAGACGAATAATGTAGATCGTTTTTGTGCGCTAACTCTAAACTGTTAAGAGCCCGCAATCTCCAATTGCGATGATGGCTCGTGATGTGGGCCGATTGTGCTCCCAAATGAACATGCTTAGGGCCAATGTTGAGTCCGTTCTTATCATTTACCGCAAGGCCCGCGCCGATTAAGAATTCAAGTGCTTCGCCAACAGTAGACTCAGGTATCTGAAATCTACGAGCGAGTTCTTTTATACTTCTTAACTCTGAAATCGACAGCGCCACATGGAGTGCGGCATAAAGCCAACTGCTATAATACCTTTGTGAAACTTCTTTGGAGACCACCTGATGGCTTCCAATTCGTTCTTTAATGTCATGACGGTTTTTAAGAATCACATCGATCTGTTTCTGGAAGTAATTCTTTAGTGCCCTGGTACCGGCACGCTCTCGCTGCACTAAGAGTAAAAAATAATGCTCTTCTTCTTCGCTCAAATTTAAAAAACCACAAAACTTCTCGGCCTGCTCAAGGTTCAATTCAATTTTGCCGTGCAGTACATGTGAAACCACCGTGGTGTGGCAACCTATATGACGGGCAGCTTGAAGCTTTAGACCTCGACGCTCACTTTTATCGCCTAGGACCTGAAGAAGATAACTTCGGTAGTCCTTGAATTGAAACAGATCGACCTTCACTCTGCCACTCCTTAGAGAAAACGCGTTAGGAAAACACCTAAAGGCCGCCTAAAAGAAAACACCTTTAGGGGAAACCCCTAATTTGATAAAATCCTCAAGTTGAATATAACAAATTAACTTAATTAATCTATATTTTAAATGGCCCTAGTCGATACTAGTTGAGTACATTAACTCAAACGGGAGACCTACATGCGCTTCACGAAATCAATTTCAGTACTTCTTTTTTGTCTTATTCAAACCGGCTGCAGTAACGACTCGTCAACTTCGCCTTCAGGCTTCGGTCCTGTCGAAAGTGGCAAACCCACAAATGAAGCTCACGAAGGAGCTATCAGTGGAGGGGGCGGCAAAGGTGTTGTTTGTCGAGACACTGCCGGAGCCATTACCTCTGTTCAGACATTGGACCTCTATGAGGCTAAAGTTATGTACGGGTAAAACCCTCAATCATCTGAAGAAAGTGTTGATGTTCAAATTGACCGTGCCTTAGAAGTCATACCTGAAAGTTCGAGAGGTTTGATTTCGGCTCTTGTACAACAAGCTAAAAAAAGTTTTCAGATTACTCCTGAAGGAACCGTCTTAACAGTAGTTAACGATTCTTTTGAAACCTCAATCCCCAGTGGTTGTGCGGCAGAACAGCTCGCCAATTATTATAATGACGAACTCATTTTAATTGCGGGTAGCCTTTGGGAAAAGATGAACAACACCGAACGAGCGGCACTCATTATTCATGAAGGTCTCTATGCGGCTGAAAGACTTTTAGGCTCAAAAGATTCTCGTCGAACTCGTCATGTAGTGGGAAGACTCTTTGATGCCAATACTTCTTGGGTAGACCCAAAAGCAGGCATTCCAAACGACGCACTGACTTGCGTTGGACATGGCGGAGCGCTCTTCTTTAATGCCTACAAAATATCAGCCGACATTTGGACACTTCAGTTTCAAATCTTGGGAAAAAGCCAAGTGATGAGCAGAAAAACTCTTCTCGTTTTCGGCACAGAATTCGACTTCTCTCAAGCCATCCCTAACCTTGGTGTCAGAGGAACAGACGAGATTGGAGAATCTTCTGAAGTGGCAAGCAATGTTCAGTCGGTTTTTGAATCGGATGATACCTTGACTCTCAAAGTGGAGTGGCGAGAACTAAAAGACATTCAAGGACGAGCCGTTCCGGGAATGCAGACACCAAGTTATTACCTGAGCTGGTACTCTGGTTCTTATCCCAATCTGAAGACAGAAAATATTCAAATTAACTGCGGTATCGAACTCAGTCGCTAATTAGCTTCTGCGCTGGCCCAAGTAGACATCGTACCTGATCGAATTCCCCTCAAAAGTATGGCTTCGATTTTCTAATACCGGCGGAGCTTTGAGGGGACGTTTTACTACGACTCGTGCTACGGTTTGAGCTTTCGCTTTTTTTACTAAGTCTTTCTCGCTATCTTCTTCAAGATCTAACTTTGCTAAAAGCTGCATGGATTTTCGGGGAAGGGCTTTTTTCTTTTCTGGGAACATAAAATCGAAGTAAATAATGTCGGCCGTTAAACGGTCATTTAAGGCTTCGTGCGCGTCCTGATTTTTTATTTGGAGGCGTTGGTTGATCCAGACTTTAAGTTCTTCATCGGCTTCAGCACGCTCAAGCGCATCTTTTGTGAGCATAAAAACGGGTTTTGATTTTTCGACAGCTTCGACTTGAAGACCCATGCACAAAAACATAAAGCTATCGCCGCCTAAACCAAGGGTCGCATCGAAAATTTTTCGGTATCCTTTGCTAAGACCTAAGGCCTTTCCTACAAGCGAACCTTTTCCGATACCCTGTTTACGTTTGTGTCTGAGTTCACCTTCTACAAAATCCACGCGTAAAGGCTTTAGAGGCCCCACTTCGTGAAGTACTAAACCCTCAGGGGTATAATTGAGGTAGAGCGCTCCAGGCTCACTAGGGGCTTCGCGTAGAACTTCGCTCGCTAATTTCTGAATCCATAATTTTGACTCAGGTAAGGAGGCTTCGCAAAAAAGTGGAAGCTCTCTCACGGGCTGACCGCAGCAGAAGAGCTAAAGTAAATTCCCAAAAATACGAGTGTCATGAAAAGGCTTAAGGCAAGATGCCCCAACAGGCCTGCGGTTGTAAGTCCCTTCATACTTGAAGCCATCGGTGAACGAATTCGTGCGAGTCGAAGAATTAAGATCAGAGCCGGAGCAAAACAGACAAAACTAAATGCCCAAGACCAAGCAAACCGATAGGCATAAAACCAAGCCGCTAACCATAAGGTCGTCAGCAAAACTTCAAAAATCACGAGGTTTCGTCCTTTATCAAAACCTAAACGAGCCAATAAATGCGTCGAGCCGTTCATCGATTCGTGAAACAGATTCTCCAAATATTTTAAATGCACACACACGACCGCAAGCCCGCCAAAGGCACCGCTAGCAAGTAAGAGTGTCCATTCAATTGGCGCCTCGACTGCAGTCAAAAAACCATAAACAAGCAGAGGACCAAAACATAAAAACGTCACGAGCTCGGCAAATGGGCCCGACTTTAAATCTCGAAGCCAAGGAAACAAAATTACCGCAGCTAATGCGACTCCCCCAATAAGAAACAAAAAAGTTGAACTTAAGAGTGCTAAGTAAATCCCAAGGCCAACTCCTAAAGCTAAATTTAAAAAAGCCCAGCGTTTAATCTTATAGGCGGGCTCCCAACCTTTTTGGATAATTTGCGAGCCTCGGCGCGGGTTGATGCGGTCTTGCCCGTGAATATGATCATAGTAATCATTGAATAAAAAAACCGCGAAGTGCAGAAACATCAAAGCCAAGACTGCCATACACAGATTCAACCAGTTTGGAATCCAACCTTGGCTTAATAAAAAACTCGAAACCACAACCACTGGCCCAAGAGTAAGAGTCATATAAGAAGGCCGAAGCGCAAGACCGATGATTTTAAGTTTTGAAGGCCGAACGATTTCACTGACTGGAATCAGCTTAAACGTGACTCTTTCATTAGAGGTGCCAATTCCAAAACTTTTTTCGGGTAAAGCTCTTGTATCTACTGAAAAGCTTCCGGTGATATGGCTCAAAAAGTTGGGATCTGATTTTGTGAGAGTTAAAAACTCAGAACTCACTTCGCCTTTCTCCAATAAAGTGGAGAAGGAAGTGTTCGTAAGTCTTGGGCTAAGCCCGACAACCCCTGGTGTTTTTCGACAAATTCACAGTGATGAAGATAAAGATCAATAAAGCCTTGGTTGAGTTCATCAAAAGATTTGAGCTTTTGTTCAAACAGCTCGCGACCCACTAAATCTTTAACAGCATCAAGAGTTTCACAAGCTTTAAGCTTTTCTCGCTGAGAGGTATTGAACTCTTGCGATAGATAAACACCAAAAGAATTCAGGTAACCTGATTTGAGGTCACCCAACACAGCTTTGTTTTCATAATTTCTGATATCAAAATCGAGAAGGTCATCCGAGCGTTGAAACAGTAGACCCAAGATGCCGCCCATTTCTTCAAGCACTTGGTGCAAACTCTCATCGTAGTTTTCTTTCGCTACAAACGGAGCTCTAAGACACCATTTAAAAAGCGAAGCCGTTTTGAGGTTATGCACTTGATCGAGTTGATGAAGAGCAACGTTCCAATCGTGAACAAGCGAATCTTGAATCCACTCCCCTTCAAGTAAATCGGAGATCATTTCTGCGGTGTACTGGATTAAGCGAAGATTACCATGGCGAGATAAATTGACCATAACTCTTGCTAACAAATAATCTCCCGCAAGAACTGCGTACTCAGGAGAGTACTTAAGCCATGCTGCAGTTTTATTTCGGCGAAGAGAAGAACGATCGATGAGATCATCATGTAAGAGCGAAGCATTATGGATAAACTCGATCGTCTGAGCGAGCAGATGTTCGTGCGATTCGGGAAGCTCTAAGCGCGATGACATGATTTGGATTAACTTTGAACGAAAGCCTTTGCCTGCCGAAAACAGATCGTCATAAAGCGCATTGAGTTTAGGCAAATACGCAGGAAAGTCCTTCTCACTGAAGATCTTGAGATTCTTTAGCTTTTGACGCTGATTGGAGGCCATGCCGAGGTAAATCCCACGGTTTGACTTGGTCTGTCAACCATCGCCATTGAAGGACTCTCCGCTTCAGGTGTAAGGTGCCCGCAATATGGCTTACCAACAAAAAATTACGATCTATTTTGACGACTGCGATCCCGGTGGAATCGTCTTTTTCGGAAACTACTACAAACTCGCACACAAGGTTTTTGAGGACTATGTACGCTCGCTTGAGATCCCTTGGGAGCATTGGTTTAAAAATCCAAAATGGGTAGTGCCCTTGAGGAAATCTCAGGCCGAATATTTTCAGCCACTTTGGGCGGGCCAAAACTACACCTTTACGGTGGGAATAGTAAAAATTGGCGAGTCTTCAGTCACTTTCGAATTTAAGATTACCAATTCGCAAAATGCGCTTTGCTCACGTCTCGAGACCACGCATGTGTTTGTTGATCCCAAAAAAGGTCGCAAAATGAAGGTGCCCGCCGATATAAAAAAACGTCTGCAGGCTCAGGCAGTAGCAAACAAATCTAAAGCTACAACGAAGGCGAAGTAAGAAGTTTTTCGAGTTCTTCGCGTTTGATTTTTCCGAGTTCTGTTTTGGGCATCGCTTGAACAACATATACTTGTTCAACTTGTTCGTACGGAGCAGAACGTAATTTCAACCGTGCTTTGATTTCTTCAACACGAGCCCAATCAGAAGGTTCCATCACAAGGACGACTTTGTACCCAATTCGAGAATCCGGCAGAAAATGGATGATCGGCCCAAGATTGCATCGCAGTTCAATTAAGACTTGGTCGAGCCGACCTTGAAGTTGATTAAGCGAGACAAGCTCGCCCCGGATTTTTTTTAGA